>NZ_JACSOE010000026.1:0-55650 GCF_014349115.1 Alteromonas sp. BZK5
AATTGACTTCACGAAAAAGCCGAATATATGGCAGCAATGAATCACGTTATTAAATCAACACGGTGTCTTGCAATCGGAGAGGGTCCATATATGGTATAAACATAACGGGTTGTTCGAGGTCAGAGCTAAAGCAAAAGAAGGAATCGGTAGGGCGCTGTTCTGCTATACAAAAGTAAAGCAGATACATATTTTATATGCATTCATGAAAAAGTCTCAGAAAACGCCGAAAGAAATAATACAGATCGCCAGATTGAGAATGAAAGAGGTTAACTAGCCATGACTTTACAAAGCCTTAAGCATGAAGCATTGAAGAATAAAGATGTAAAACAGGAGTATGATCGCCTAGAGAGCGAGTTCACACTTATAGAGCAGCTGATAGCTATGAGGAAAGAGGCAGGGCTAACTCAAGAACAGCTTGCGCAAAAAATGCAAACACACAAGAGTAATATTAGCCGATTGGAAAAAGAGAATAGCAACCCTAGTTGGAAGACTCTACTCAAATATGCGAATGTCTGTGGGTTCGAACTTTCGATTACCCTTCATAAAAAAGAAAGCCACATCTCGCGCTAACGATTGTTCTTTACCGCGCTAATTTTTAAAAATATATCCTGATGACTTCATTTATCGACAATAAGAAAAGTCTACGCCGCGATAAATGGCATAACAAAAAACACCCCTTTGAATCATAGAGCAAACTAAGTACACTCATTCCACGTAGGACAAAAATAACTTTTAACTAAAAAGCGAAATGGAGACTGCAATGAAGAAATTAATGATGGCTACGGCTATTGGCGCTGCAACCCTATTAAGTGCGTGTAGTGCAGAGCATGGCACTACGCAGTGCACTACTGCGCCGGAAGCTGAATGGCAAAACCAAGATGCGTTTCAGGCTCAGCTATTAGCGCAAGGTTACAAAATTAACGAGTTCAAAGTAACGGGTGGCAACTGTTACGAAATCTACGGCTTCGACAAAGAAGAAAACAAAGTAGAAATTTACTTTAACCCTGTTGATGGCAGCATTGTTAAGAAAGAAATGCACTAAGTGTGTTTTAACGAACGATTCATCGTTCGTTTGCTTTAACACTTGATAAAAACGCTGCAAACTATTGCAGCGTTTTTGTTTTATTCTGAGATAGTTATTTAATGTACAGACCTACTGATACGCCTTCGGATATTTATATTTGGGACTGGGTAGTGCGCCTATGCCACTGGGGCCTTGTTGCTACCTTTGTGACCAATTATTTTATTGTGGAGCCAGGTCGGCTTTTTCATGAAATCGCGGGCTATGTGGGCGTAGCGCTTATATCTATACGCGTTGCTTGGGGCTTACGTTCAGCTAATCCCAACAAGAAGGGCTCCGCAGATTACGCTAGCTTCTCCACTATTTCGCTAAGCAAGCAGGCCTTTAGAGAACATCTTCAGCACTTAAAGCATAAACAAATCCCACGTACTCATGGTCACAATCCTTTTGGCTGGCTTATGGTGATGGCAGTTATTGCCCTTTTTCTTGGGTTAGGTATTACCGGTTTTATGATGGAAGAAATAGACGCACTGTTTGGAAATAGCACGCTGGAATGGATACACAGTATTATGGCTGATGTATTGTACGGCTGTGTGTTGGTGCATATTGCTTCCGTGTTTGCTGTACAACGAATGGGTAATATTCAGTTAGTTCGCCCTATGCTTACTGGCTGGCGTAAGCGTTAAGCCTACGTAAAGACATAGATGTGCTACGGACATAAATTCACTTTTGCCGAAGCTGGCTTGTTGTGTTTGCCAGCCTTTCTGCCAATAAGATTTTAGTTGCCCGCAGGTGTTCGTTATCACCTCGCCGCTTGTGGCTTTTAACTATCCAAAGGCCGCTTTGCCTCTCGCACGGCTTTCGGGTGCATTAATTTTTCTAAGCGAGCGAGGTAAGACGCAATTTGCTGATGCTGCTTTTTATCGTTGGTCACCGAGTTATAAAGCCAGTGGTATGCGTCTTCATAATCGTAAGGACTGCCATAACCGTCCAAAAACAACTCAACCAAGTGAATTTGCGCTTTTAGATTTTTAAGCGCAGCGGCTTCACGTAAATACACTACGGCGCGAGATTTATCCTGCTGTACGAGTGTGCCTTTGGCATAGTAACGCCCAAGTTGCTCTAGTGCTGCTGGCAAACCTTGATTCGCGGCATCTTCCATGTAGCCAATACCACGGGCAGGTTCAGCGTCTACGCACACGCCCCATGCCAGCATATCTCCCCATAAAAACTGGTAGGCCGGTACTTTCAACACGTTTGCACGCGCTTCAATGTCTTGCACTAATTGGCATCGATCAGCCACTACTTTGTCTAAATGCGTATTAGCATTAATCATATCGATTAAGGCATCTTGGCTGTAAAGCTGAACTGCGCGAAGCTCTTCAATCGTTTCCCCTTCAAGAGCATGAGCGGAAAAGCCGGTGACAGTCGCGCAGATAAATAAGGCTGTGTGTAGAATACGTTTCATAGCAAAAGAGTATGTGTTGATTACAATGTCTTAGTTAAGGTATCGACTAATTATAGATTATCTTAACCAAGACATGCTTTTCTTTACGAATGGACACATGAGCGTCTGCGGCCAGCTCATATCTGCTTTCAACTTTACGTTGACCACCTGCATTTAACCGTACGCCAGCATCTTGCTTTTAGTGACTACTTTTTCGTGGGCACATGGCCGATTGGATATGGCGGGCGTGATCTGCTAGGTCAATACCTAAATCAGTTAGGTAACCACCGTCTGGCTGGGTGATTAGGCCTTTGGAGTATAGCCTGGATGCTGCGTTCACCATGCTTTGGCTTGCATCGTGATGAATTTTTAAACCTTGAAGTAGGCTGTCTGTTGGAAACTTCAGTAACAAATTTAATTCGTCTAACATGTCCTGATCGAATGAACTCATGTAACCACCTTAGGCAAAAGGGTTAGTAGGGATTTAGCACGCTGGCCACTGTAAAACACCTCAGCAAAGCACTATGGTAACAACCTATACCGAAGCGCACACACCAAAGCACTATTAGCCCTAGATTTGTTAATATTTTTAACGCTTTCTTATATCACACCCAAATGGCACCTCTGTAAAGCGTAATTTATCTGTAAAACGTTTAATCGTGTAAACACAGCGCTTACTGATCGGACTTTGGCGCTAAATAGTATATTCTTGCCATAAATTGAGTTTGTGGATGCACCTGCACTGATGAAGTACAAAGATTTACGCGACTTTATTCGCCAGCTAGAAGCTAAAGGTGAATTGGTACGCATTACCCAGCCCATTGATACCGACCTTGAAATGACAGAAATTGCCGACAGGACGTTGCGTGCCGGCGGCCCTGCACTGCTATTTGAAAACCCTAAAAATCACGACATGCCCGTATTGGCAAATTTATTTGGTACACCAGAGCGCGTAGCTATGGGCATGGGTCAAGAGTCTGTTGAAGCACTGCGTGAAGTAGGCAAGCTACTGGCTTATTTGAAAGAGCCAGAGCCGCCTAAAGGGCTGAAAGATCTTTGGGAGAAGCTGCCAGTATTTAAGCAGGTGCTTAATATGCCTGCCAAAGTCCTTAAAAAAGCCCCTTGTCAGGAAGTGGTGCTTACCGGTGACGACGTAGATTTATCAAAAATTCCGGTACAGCGCTGCTGGCCGGGTGACGCTGCGCCTTTGGTAACATGGGGTTTGAGTGTTACTAAAGGGCCGCATAAGAAGCGTCAGAATCTGGGCATTTACCGTCAGCAGGTTATCGGCAAAAACAAACTTATTATGCGCTGGTTGTCACACCGTGGGGGCGCCCTTGATTTTCGTGAGTGGTGTCAAACACACCCGGGCGAACCCTACCCGGTATCTGTGGCACTTGGCGCAGACCCCGCTACTATATTGGGTGCGGTTACTCCTGTTCCAGATACCCTTTCTGAATATGCTTTTGCGGGCCTACTGCGTGGTGACAAAACTGAAGTAGTTAAGTCTATTAGTAACGACTTACAAGTACCTGCCAGTGCCGAGATTGTGCTTGAAGGCTATATCGCACAAGATGAAACAGCACCTGAAGGTCCATACGGCGATCACACCGGGTATTACAATGAAGTCGATGACTTCCCTGTGTTTACGGTAACGCATATTACCCACCGTAAAGATCCTATCTATCATTCAACCTATACAGGCCGTCCACCCGATGAGCCAGCTATTTTAGGTGTTGCGCTAAACGAAGTGTTTGTGCCTATTTTGCAAAAGCAGTTCCCTGAAATTGTCGACTTCTACTTACCGCCTGAAGGATGCTCTTATCGTATGGCAGTAGTGACGATGAAGAAACAATACCCTGGGCATGCGAAACGGGTGATGATGGGTGTGTGGTCGTTCTTGCGCCAGTTCATGTACACCAAATTTGTGATAGTGTGCGATGACGACGTCAACGCGCGTGACTGGAACGATGTTATTTGGGCCATCACTACCCGTATGGACCCAGCCCGCGACACGGTAATGATAGAAAATACGCCTATCGACTACTTGGATTTTGCATCACCGGTTTCAGGGCTAGGCTCTAAAATGGGCATGGATGCAACAAACAAGATGCCGGGCGAAACCGACCGAGAATGGGGCGTACCTATTGTGATGGACGAAGACGTTAAAAAACGCGTTGATGATATTTGGGACAGTCTTGGTATTATGTAGCGACTATTTTTAGCGCTATTTATTTTGTATTGAAGCATGCGCTTTTTTTTAAGCGCATGCAAAGGCGACACGCTAAGCAAGAAGGTTAGAAGAGAATACATGTCAGAAATTAAGTGTAAGGTTGCAAGCATCACGCCTTTAACCGAAGTGGTTCAAAAAGTTGAATTAACGCCAGAAAGCCCTGTTGAGTTTAAGGCGGGTCAGTACGCCATGGTGGTAATGGGCGAAAAAGATATGCGTCCATTTTCTATTGCCAATGCCGCATTTGATAATAGCCGCATTGAATTACACATTGGCGCAGAGCCTGGCAACAGCTACGCTGGTGAAGTGCTAGAGCGCATGCGTGCGGATGGCGAAATTACCGTAAACGTAGGTAATGGTAATGCCTTTTTGCAAAGTAATGGCCTGCCTATGGTGCTTATTGCTGGTGGTACTGGCTTCTCATATACCTACTCTATTCTGCAAGAGCATCTTAATAGCGGCGACAAGACACCACTTACCCTTTATTGGGGTGGAAAACACGCGGCTGATTTGTATTTAGCTGACAAGCTAACTGAGCTCGCTGAAGCTAACGAACACTTCACTTTTGTGCCGGTTGTAGAGTTTGCATGCGACGAATGGAAAGGCAGAACGGGCTGGGTACACCATGCGGTAATGGCAGACCACGCTGACTTTGCCAATATTCAGGTTTACGTTGCAGGTCGTTTTGAAATGGCCAAAGTTGTACGCGATGATTTTACACAACGCGGCTTAAAAGTTGAGAACCTATTTGGCGACGCGTTTGCGTTTATTTAAGCGCTAGCGTAAACCCATATTCTGAAAGCCGGCGAATGCCGGCTTTTTTGTTTTTTTTAAAGTCATTTTTCATTCCCAGCGCCTTACTCCGTTTTTCAATCGCGATGCCTTGCGATGACCAACCATTAAACACGTTTACTCCAATTGTAGCTTTGCCACGTATTCGTTATGGTGAAAAAATAAAAACAGGAGATAACAATGATAAAAAACCGACCCGCACTAGCGAGTATAAGCGCAAAAATAAGAACTGAATTAATGAAAGTACTGGCATCAGCTGTATTGGTAAGTAGCACAGCGTCATTCGCCGCTCACGCACAAAGCGAGCAGCAGCAAGCACTTTATGATATTGCCAAAAATGTTTCCGCTGAAAACATTGAAAAAGACATTACTACGCTGGTGAACTTTGGTACACGCCATACCCTTTCTGAAACCGAGTCTGATACTCGTGGTATCGGTGCTGCGCGACGTTGGATTAAATCTGAATTTGATAAAATTTCAGCCGAGTGTGGTGGCTGCTTAGAAGTGTACTACCAGTCGGAAGTCATCAGCGGAGAAAAACGTATTCCCGACCCAGTAGAAGTGGTTAGCGTTATCGCGATACAACGCGGTACCACCGATCCAGACCGTTACGTCATCATGTCAGGCGACATCGATTCACGGGTGTCTGATGTAATGGACTTCACCTCTGACTCACCAGGGGCAAACGACAACGCCTCTGGTGTTGCCGGTACCCTTGAAGCTGCGCGAGTACTATCCAAATACAAGTTTAACGGCAGTATCGTGTATGCTGCTTTATCTGGTGAAGAGCAAGGGCTTTTCGGCGGGCGTATTATGGCAAACCAAGCCAAGGAAGACGGCTGGCGAATTAAAGCCGTGCTCAATAATGATATGATAGGCAATATCGAAGGGGTTAACGGTGTGATTAACAACACCACCGCTCGCTTGTTTGCTGAAGGTACACGCGTAACCGAAACGGATAAAGAAGCACGCATGCGACGTTTCACCGGGGGTGAAGTTGACTCACCAAGCCGTAACCTTGCCCGTTACATCGATAAAATTGCCGATCAGTATATTGAGAACCTAGACACGATGGTGATTTATCGCTTGGACCGTTTTGGTCGTGGCGGCCATCACCGCCCGTTCAACGACTTGGGCTACCCGGGTATTCGTATTATGGAAACTAACGAAAACTACACCCGCCAGCATCAAGATCTTCGCGTAGAAGACGGTGTTGCCTATGGTGACACCTTGGATGGCGTCGACTTTGATTACGCAGCCAAACTTACTGGCCTTAATGCTGTTTCTCTTGCTGCGATGGCGTGGGCACCGAACCCACCTGCAAATGTAGAAATTGCCGGTGCAGTTCAACCTTCAACATTTTTAAAGTGGGATGCCCTAGACGCTGAAGAGAACCCTCAACTTAAAGGGTACAAAGTATACTGGCGCCATACTGATGCTCCGCAATGGGAATACAGTAAATATGTGGGTAACGTCACCGAAGCCATGCTTGAGAACGTTGTTATCGACAACTACTTCTTTGGCGTAGCCAGCGTGAACAAGGACGGTGTTGAAAGCGTTGTCGTTTATCCAGGTCCTGCGGGAAGCTTTGGAGAATAAGCGTTTATGTTGAGCGCCTATATTGAGCGCGCTTATACGCATCCAATTGCCCCCCCAATTACGCATGCAATCAAGTTCGTGACGTTAAGCTGGTAGTGAAACCGGCTTATCGTCGCGAATGACTTTACTTAATAAAAGCTAGTATAAACGTGGACACTACACTCAATATATTGATGTCGCTTACATTTTGTTAATTTAAGCCAGTATGTGTTTATTGGAATTAAGCGACTAACTGCATTACAGTGTAGTAAATGTATGACGGCAGTTCGGAGTTCACCTTTGGTAAGATTCAGCGCGTTCTCGCTCTCTATTTTCACTCAACGTCTTTCTTTATTAGGCATAAGCCTAGCCCTTTGTTGTTTTAATGTTTCGCAATTACATGCCGCCCCTACCAAATTAGGTGCAGCTTCCTTCGAGACCTACATAAGCGACGATGGGGAGCCTGCTCGAGTTAACACACTGCTCGAAAAGGTGTTTCAGAAGGCGGAGTTGGATATCCAACTTCAGGTTATGCGACAAGCTTTTTTGGGCAGTTCTGTACTGACAGGTAAGCTAGACGGTGAATTTGCCTATGTTAATTTGGGTGAGGATAGCAGCAACTATGTACTATCCGATATCTACTTACCCATTTACCTTTACGCGGTAAGTAAAGAGGCGGACGTTGAGGCAATAAAGCTTTTTCCTCATTTAAAAGACAACCGGGTCGCTATTGAAAATCGCTTTGCGAATACGCCCTCATTCAGACTGCTGAAAGATATAAAGTGGTCACGCAACCCCACTACGTTTGATGCATTTCGCCAACTTGCCGACGATAGAGCGCCTTACTTAATTACCACCCAGCTGCTTGCGCGAGAGCTAAACATACTGCTGGCTAACGATAATGAAGAAACCCTGCACTTTTCAGCAAAACCATTAGCAAAAACCGGATTTCAAATAGCTATCAGCAAAAATGTTGCTAACGCTGAAAGGATTATTGCGCAATTCAATCAAGCTGTGTCGACAATGCAGAATTCGGGGGAATTGAATCAGCCACTTGAGCTAGCTTGGCTCACCAAAGATGTGAATGGCGATGGCGTTGCCGACTTTATCGGGCACAGCAACATAACTACCACGTCAGACTTGTTAAACACCACCTATTCCCTTGACGGTAAACCTACATCTGAAGCCAGCGCGTTTTATATTGACGGGGATAGATATGCATCGCTTGAGGAAGCGCGTGCTGCCCTTCCCGATAAAGAAAGTTCGTCGCCCCGCGAGTCGCTGTTAGATAAAACCACCTACCAGCTATTACTCCGCCGCTGGTAGATGAATTTTGACTTCGGTGAACTTTGAAAGCAATGAGCGTTGA
Source organism: Alteromonas sp. BZK5 (assembly GCF_014349115.1). NCBI lineage: Bacteria > Pseudomonadati > Pseudomonadota > Gammaproteobacteria > Alteromonadales > Alteromonadaceae > Alteromonas > Alteromonas sp. BZK5. The sequence goes on from NZ_JACSOE010000026.1 coordinate 8,441, forward strand.
AAGGCATTAAATTAGGTAGAGAAGCACGAAGTCGACTACGCGACTTCTACACTACAAAGCATACCTGTCGTTGCTTAAACTAAACGACCTATTCAAAGATATGCGTCAGCTTTGTTAACGTTCTATCTTCGCGCTCTATCTTCGCGCTCTATCTTCGTAATACCGCTGATCAAAGGTTGCAAAGAAGACGGGGAGTCGTCAGAGTTAGTGTGACGTTTCTGGTAAGTACATTTCCAGAATTGTCAGCAATTCTTCGCCATCGACTGGCTTTGACACATAGTTGTTAAAGCCAGCTTTAAGTGCTTTAACGCGATCAGATGTATAGGCATAAGCGGTCAGTGCTACGGCATTAAGCTTTGCAATTTCTGGTATTTCACTGGCTCTTATTTTTAGAACTAAACCCAGCCCGTCGATTTCCGGCATACCAATATCCGATAGCAGAAGATCGAAGGCTTCTGGCATATCGTTAATTTCTTTCCATGCTAACAGGCCGTTCTTTACAACATTAACTCGCGCGCCGTTAGATTCTAGAAACAGCTTTATAAAATCACGGGCGTCTTGCTCATCTTCTGCGACTAAAATCCGTAAGCCGTTCAAACGCAAAGACTCAGTCAGGTCGCTAATTTCAGAGTTCTTAGTTTCAATAATGTCGTCGTGCAAATTAAGCGGCGCAATGGGCAGCGTTACGTAAAACGTTGTTCCCGTGTTAGGTCCGTCGCTTTCAGCATAAATTTCACCACCGTGCATCTCCACTAAACTTTTCACAATAGACAGGCCTAAGCCCAACCCATGTTTGTTGTGCTCGTTTTTACCTTGATAAAAACGTTCGAAAACATGAGATAGCTGCTCGCGCGTCATACCTTTGCCATTGTCTTTAACGCGGAAAAGGTAGTTTGAATGCTCTCTTCGACCTCTTACATGCACAGTACCGCCTTTCGACGTGAACTTAAGCGCATTGCTCAACAGGTTATTGATAACCTGTTTTATACGGAGATTGTCACCCAGAATTTGCGTGTGATCGTCTTCGCAATTTATCGATAGCTGAATATTCTTGCTCGCAAACCCAGCCTCAAAAGATTTGGCAACTTCAGATATGGACCCTGCGATATTAAGCGAATGGGTACTGAGCTTCATCGTACCTGAAATAATACGGGATAAATCGAGAATGTCGTTGATCAGTGCTGCCTGAGTTGATGCCGCGCGCTTTATCACGCCAAGGGCATCAGTCATTCTGTCCACATTGCCGACATCCATAAGCGCTAAATCGGTCCACCCCACAATGGAGTTAAGTGGTGAACGTAGCTCGTGAGAAATGCTGGCAAGAAACTGATCTTTCGCTTTATCCAGCTCTTCTAATTTACTAATTTGCTTATCGAGCGACGCTTTTAAGCTTAGCGCGTAAGGTATAAACAGATGATCAAAACCTTCAATGATTAGTTGGTCATCTTCGGTCCACTCTACCGATTCATCAGCGACACTTTGCAAATACATATCAAACGAATTACGAGGAGTAAGAGACTTTCCAATATCTTTTCTGGCTGCATCGCGACCCGCCCAACGAATGGTCTTGTCTTTCTGCTCCCTAAACCAAACCGTGTAGTAGCCCAGTTTTGAAGACACGCAGGAAATATACATGCCTCGAATGCCGTTTAGGTCGCCACTATCTAAAATTTCGTTTGTTAATCGGTTTATAGCAATGGACTGCTCAGAGCCGCTAATGGCAAATTTTTCGAGTAATTTTGCCAAGGTTTTCTCTGTGGGAGTCTTACCAACCAGATAGTTGCCCGTAGGGGTAACCACCGCCATACCGCACGAATCAGCAACATCCAGTAAGTCTCCTTCTTTCTGCGTGATGGCCTCAAGCGGGTTCGTGAATGAAGTAAGCTGATGAACAATATAGTTCAGCTTGCGTTGGCGAATTTGAAATTGCTCTTTCTTTTTATGCAGTGCTTTCGTGTGAAGCTGCCAGGCATAAAGGTGACCTAATGATTCGCAAACTAAACGTTTCTTCTGGTCGATGTAAGCAGGTTCACTGTTGTGGCATGCTAACAATCCCCACAGCTTACCCTCAAAAACAAGCGAAACTGAAAATGAAGAGCGGATCCCCATATTTTTAAGGTAGGCAATGTGCATAGGCGAAACAGAGCGAACCATTGACATTGATAAATCCAATGGCGGACGTTCTGCCTCTTTAACCGAAGGCTTAAGGCCTATAACTTGCTCTTCTACATCGTAGACACAGCGCACTCGATTTTTTAGATACAGTTCACGGGCCTGACTGGGGATGTCCGAAGCCGGAAACTTCAACCCTTTGAATGAGCGAGAATCTGTACTTGCGGCTTCACCAATTACTTCACCACAGTAGGTTTTGTCAAACTGATAAACCATGACCGAGTCGAAACCTATGTATTGCTTAAATACCTGAGCGATAGCATCGGCAACATCGCCTATGGAGTCGCGGTCATCGACATTGGGTAACAATGCGCGAATATCTACATCCATTGGCACCCATTGCTGCGCCGCCTCAAAGCTTAGTTGAGGGGTTGGCTCAAGCTCAATAACTAACAGCCCATTAGAATCGAAGGCAACGCCACTCCCTTCTTTCTCCCAATCTTTGAGATGGAGCGCATTTTCAGCAAACTTCCACTGGTAGGCGTGGCGTACATTTCCGCCTTTTACAGCATCATAAATAGTCTGGAATGTGCGCGCTTCAGGAGTGGGAATGTCAATTAGTTCAGTGATAAGTGTTTCACCGGGAACGACGTCTACTTTGAACATGTCATTAATGTTCTCGCTCACTACCTGAATTTTTTTAGTACTAGGATTGATGGCAATGACATACCCAAAACTCTGCACGCTTTCAATCAAGTGAATTGCTTCATCTTCACAGTTTTGAAGCGTTGTAGGGGTATGGTCAATTGTTTGCATTACTTTGCGCCAAATATCAATAAAGCGAATTTTCGCAGTGTGTTCCTAGACTTACTCTATAAGATACCAATTTTCTATTGAAGAAGCATGTCAAATCACTGCAGCGCTTAATAAGAAGAATATTAAATTTTCAAAAATTCGTACGCAATATCACGAATAAAACTTGTGTTTATTGATCCTAAGCAATAAACTTTCAGTAATTTCTGAAACTTCTGGAAGGCAAAAATGAAAATGACGCCTTTAATTACATCTGCGGTTATGCACTTTGGTGAAATGGGAAGTCGTTGGGGTTTCAACAGAACAGTTGGGCAAATTCTAGCGCTTATTGTTTTAAACGAAGAGCCCATTTCGGCGCAGGAAATTGCGGATGCGCTCAACATATCCAGAGGCAATACCAGCATGGGTTTAAAAGAGCTTCAGTCATGGCGCTTAGTTAAACAGCATCTTGTTCCTGGTGAGAGAAAAGAGTTCTTTATTCCGGCTGGCGATATTTGGACACTGGCCAATAGAGTGTTTGAAGAACGAAGAAAGCGCGAGATAGACCCAACAATGAGTCTACTGCGTGATTTGTTGCTTGACGCACCTGCCAATGAAAAAGAGGCGAATGCACAACATAAACTGAACGAAATTCACGATTTACTCGAATCAATTACGGCATGGTCTGAAGAGCTTCAAAATCTTGGACCTGAAAAGTTAAACACGTTGATGAAGTTGGGTTCTGGCGTGGGCCGTATGCTTGAGCTTAAGGACAAGCTACTTCCGGGGAAAAACAGCGTTAACTAAGGGGGCCTTCTGTGGATGCATTCTTGCTGTCTCGTTTACAATTTGCGTTAAATATTAGTTTTCATATTTTGTTTCCAACCATCACCATGGCGATGGGCTGGTTTCTATTTTACTTTAAGCTGCGCTCTAATATTTCAGGTCACCCTGTGTGGATGCGTATGTATCGCTTTTGGGTACGTGTCTTTGCCCTAAGCTTCGCCTTGGGTGTAGTAAGCGGCGTCACCATGTCATTTCAGTTTGGTACTAACTGGCCTGGATTTATGGAGAAAGTAGGTAATGTGGCGGGGCCACTACTCGGTTATGAGGTACTTACCGCCTTTTTCTTAGAAGCCACGTTTTTAGGCATCATGCTGTTTGGCATACGCCGTGTTCCGAACTGGCTGCATACGGCTTCAACCCTTATTGTTGCACTTGGCACCACTACTTCTGCGTTCTGGATATTAGCCTTAAATAGCTGGATGCAAACCCCGCAGGGTTTTGAAGTGGTCGACGGTGTGGTGTATGCCACAAACTGGAAAGAAATTATCTTTAACCCGTCTTTCCCTTACCGCTTTGTACATATGATGTTAGCGTCTGGACTGACGGCCAGCTTCCTGATAGCTGGGCTTTCGGCCTACCGCATGCTTAAAGGCGACGACAAGCTTGCACCTAAGCTCGCGCTTAAAACCGCCACCTATACGGCGGCAGTGTTAATCCCGCTACAAATTTTTGCTGGTGACATGCATGGTTTAAATACGCTTGAGCATCAGCCTCAGAAAGTAGCGGCGATGGAAGGACTTTGGGAAACCACTGAAGGCGCACCTTTGTTGCTTTTTGCAATTCCTGACGAAGAAAGCAAAGAGAATCATTTTGAAATTCCCATTCCCTATGGTGCAAGTTTAATTCTTACTCACGAACTTAAGGGCGAGATTAAGGGGTTAAATGAGTTTGAAGGAGAGCATCCGCCCGTTGCTCCTGTTTTCTTCGGTTTTAGGGTTATGGTGGGTATGGGCATGTTGATGCTCGCTGTGTCATGGCTTGGCAGTCTTTATCTTATGCGTAACAAAGACTTCCCAATTTGGCTTAAACGCACGTTTGCAGGCATGGCGTTTAGCGGCTGGATTGCTACGTTAGCAGGCTGGTACGTAACGGAAATAGGCCGTCAGCCCTATTTGGTAAGTGGTGTATTAAGAACCGCTGATGCCGTTACCCAGTTACCACCGGCGAATATTGCTCTGTCGTTCACGCTCTATCTTGTTATCTATACGGTGCTTCTAATCGCATACATGGGAACACTTATGTTGATGTGCAGAAGAGCCGTTGAAATTGAAGAGATAACGACGGAAGAGCGCGAAGTTGCCAAGGCAAAAATGCAACCTACTGACCCAGACCCAAGCACGGTTTAAGGAGAGCAAACATGTTTGAAAATGTATCAGCAGAAATGCTCGGAAATATTTATGTGGGTTTACTTGGTCTATCTGTATTGCTGTACGCCATTTTAGATGGCTACGACTTGGGTGTGGGTGTACTTATCCCGCCAAGAACAGAAGCGTTTCGCGATGACATGATAGCCTCCATAGGGCCTTACTGGGATGCTAATGAGACGTGGCTTGTGCTCGCCATAGGTCTACTGCTTGTTGCCTTCCCTGAAGCCCATAGTGAGTTTTTACAAACCTTGTACTTGCCTGCCACCTTCATGTTATTAGGGCTTATTTTGCGCGGCGTAGCGTTTGATTTTCGCGCTAAGGTTGTGCAGGTGAAAAAGCGTAAGTGGGACATGGTATTCAAATACGGTTCGCTGTTAACCACATTAGCTCAAGGGTATATGTTGGGTATATACGTGACGGGGCTTCGCACAGATATTTGGGCGCAAGGCTTTGCACTTCTGGCTGCATTTGGTGTTACGGCTGCCTATGCGTTTATTGGCTCGTGCTGGTTAATACTTAAAGGCGAAGGTGAGCTTCAACAAAAAGCGTATTACTGGGCCAGAAGAGGTTTAGGGGTATTGGCGGTAGGGATTGTCGCGGTAAGTATCGCGAACCTAACCTTACACGATGACGTGCGAGACTTATGGTTGTCTGCTCCTTGGGGTTATGTGCTTTTCGCTATTCCAGTAGCGTGTTTTGCGCTTTTAGCACTATGCGGTGTGTTGCTTAAAAAACTACCCGATGCACAAGGGAAAGGCGAATGGCTTCCGTTCTTTATTGCACTTCTAGTATTTTTACTTTGTTTCACCGCATTTGGCATAAGCTACTATCCGTTTATTATCCCTGGACAGGTGACAGTGATGGATGCGCTTAGTGATGCAAGCTCTCTACGCTTCTTGCTTGTTGGCGTAGTTATTGTTGTACCTATTATTTTGGCTTATACGGCCATGGTATATAAAATATTCTCCGGTAAATCAGAGAAGCTTTCTTACTACTAGCCTTTGTTGATGGGATCGCAACAGATCCCAATTACTTAAAACAATAGTGAACATCATTGAAATTCAATGGTGTTCACTTTCTATTCAGCGCTATACTAAACGCTTTACATTGCGAGTTTCTTGCGGTTCCCGCGGCCTTTCCTGTGCTTGGGGCATTTGCGGTGACCAGTATCACCTACCCACGAACTCGATCTGAAAACTTGCGATCAAAATATGATCCTTTCCCTCGAACAATGTATACCAATGACTAGAGGGTGTTTAGCGTTAGCTAGTCTACCCTTTAGGTGTGATCAAAATTTAAACGTTACTTACCGTTAAATATTTTGTTGACATCAAACTGTAATATTACTATATTTTATTTGGGGCAATTTTTAATAGAAGGAGCCAATACCATGGAAAATGTATTCCATTCGTTCTCACGGTTCTTCAAGCGCGCGCACCCCTACACAGTCGCTCACTATATCGGCCGTAAAAATGCGCAGCGTATCTTAGGATGTAAAATCAAAAAGAAATCCAAGATATTTGCCGACCAGCACGTTGAAGACCAAAATCATTAATTTATATGGGGCCCATCAAACCGGCCCCTTTTTTTTGGATTTTAAATGTGGTTTAACGGTACCGAGGTTGTGTACTTAATCTGCTCCATTGCAAAGCTTGAAGTGACGTCGGAAAATTCTATACCGTTAACCAATCGCTTATAAAAATGATCAAAGCAATCCATATCGGTAACGAGGACTTTTAGCAGGTAATCGTATTCGCCAGACATACGATAACATTCAACAACTTCATCAAATGATGCGGCGTGTTTAGCGAAACTTGCCAGCCACTTTCCATCATGTCTGCCCGCTTTTACTTGCACGAAAACGGTCATGGCCAGCCCCAGGTGTTTTGCTTGCAACAGCGCTACTCGCCTAGAGATTATGCCCTTCTCTTCTAGCTTTTGAATACGTCGCCAGCAGGGCGTTACCGTAAGCCCAACTTGCTCAGCGATTTCTGCGACAGGCGTGTCAGCGTTATTCTGTAGCATGGCCAAAATGGCTTTATCTATTGTGTCTATACCGCTTATTTTTTCACTACGCATAGTGAGATGTTGCCCTTTATTTCCATGTTCTTAGTTTTTCAGCGAATTACGTCAGGCGCTTTACTTTTATGGAGGCTATTTAAAGCCACCAAGGCTGATTAAAGTCAACATTTTCTGGTGTAATTTCGTACTGAAAGGGAGGCGTGAATACATCCCAAAATGCATCCCGCAAGTCCTCGTCTATTATGCTAAGTTTACCTGCATCGCGATAGCGAGATAGCAGTGTATTGTAGGCGTCAATCGGCATTTGCGGGTTAGACTGGCGAAAGATAACACGCCCTCCAAACTCTTCATACATCGCTTTTTCTGTTTGAAACTGCATAACCTGCTTGGTCGCTATCTCTTTAATGGGTTTCGTGGTCGTTTCACTTGAAACCTGACCTTCAAACTTCTCGATAAACTTGCTTACCAGTGTTTGATTAACAGTTATGCCTTTTTGTTTTGCATAGTCCTCTAAAACAAGCTCATAAATTCTGTTAGACGCATTTACCCGGACCACATAATCAAGCATACCTGCGTAATTGTCTTTCGCTTGCTGCTTCAAGTTTTTACGTTCTTCTTCACTAGGCACGACGTCTGCCATTCGGATTTCAGTATTAAGCACCATTGCTAAAACCCCCTGCTCATCGACTTGTCCATTTGCCTGAGCAGCATAAGCAAGGTTTGAACAAAGAATAAGTAGCGCGGTGGCCAATGAAGATCGAATAGTTGATGTCTTGCGCATTAAGCACTCCCTGTAGACGTATTTATCGCCGCGATTACCAACACTCTGAGTCTCGCCGAGTAAGTAATTAACTGTGCGGACTGGTATTACCCAAATGGACGTTGTAATGAGTAAAGCATTAAACGCTATGACTACGCAATACCGTGGCGTATAGATATTAGGAATATGCTGCGAGCTTCAAATTTATTGGGGTGAACGAGTGCTTATGTGGTGTAGCCGAGAGAGGAAAGCGATAGCATTAGCTACGCAGTAGACTAGCTTTGGATGAAAAGCGTTATTCGTTAAAAATGATATATACCAAAGTGGTATGGACTAAAAGCTTTGTCGCGCATTAAGCGTGAGTGTGGAAATACAGACATTAGAAAGAAAAACAGCGGTCAAATGACCGCCGTTTTTGAATTCTTAGATAGCTTGCACGTTAGCAGCTTGAAGACCTTTTTGACCTTCTTCAACTTCAAATTCTACTCGCTGACCTTCTGGAAGCGTTTTGTAACCGTCAGAGATGATCGCACGGAAATGAACGAATACGTCCTTACCGCCGTTATCTTGAGTTAGAAAACCGTAACCTTTATCAGCGTTGAACCACTTAACTGTGCCTGTAACTTTAGACATGTCGTATAGACCTCAAATATCGTATTAAATTGCGCATAAGCGCGTGTAACTAAGTTCTTTAGAGTCTTTAAATTGGCGGAGTATTGGGTCTTACTTACGAATGGACAAACAACTTACAACAAATTACCGGGTAACTCGAGTGGTTTAACATATAGCAAATAATACAAAATCGCGTCTATTTAAAGACTTTGGCTTAGAGCCATAGCCACTATAACACTCTTCGGGACGATTACTATACAAATTAATTGATAAACTACGGATTTCATAAATATTTCACCGCAGCGTAACAAAAATTAATGCCCTTTCCGCCAGGCCAAATACCAGCAAATTGCGCCAATTACACCTGTACTTGCAGGGAAATACCATGATAAATCGTACATTGGCAGTATTGCTGTCATTAACACAAAAGTGGCGCCCACTACGCTTAAATGAGTGGTCTGAGTTGTTTTCTTTTGCTCTTGGAGCAGTGCCAAATGTGCCCTTTGTTGTTGCAATGGCAAGCGCTTCATCTGCTGTAAACTGTCGTACAGCAGATCTGGCATTTCAGGTAGTTTTTCAGACCAGAAAGGTAAGTTGTCTTTCACCTTCCCCATCATGGCGGTAAAGCCAATCTGCTCTTTCATCCAGTTTTCAAGAAACGGCTTAGCGGTTTTCCAAAGGTCGAGCTGAGGATACAACTGACGGCCTAATCCTTCGATATACAGCAATGTTTTTTGCAGTAGCACAAGCTGTGGCTGAACCACCATATTGAAACGTCGTGCCGTATTAAAAAGCTGCAGCAGCACGTTGCCAAAGGAAATTTCAGCAAGTGGCTTTTGAAATATCGGCTCACATACGGTTCGAATGGCCATCTCGAATTCATCGATATTGGTATCTTGCGGTACCCAACCTGAGTCGGCGTGAAGCTGCGCGACTTTGCGATAGTCGCGGTTGAAGAAGGCAATAAAGTTCTCAGCCAGATAGCGCTTATCTTCACGATTGAGCGTACCCACAATGCCAAAATCGATGGCGATATATTTGGGGTTTTCAGGGTGTTCGGTAGAAACAAAGATATTGCCCGGGTGCATGTCTGCATGGAAAAAACTGTCGCGAAATACCTGAGTGAAGAAAACTTCCACACCGCGCTCGGCCAATTTTTTCATATTGGTATTTTGGGTAAGTAATGCGTCTATATTTGAGATTGGCAGACCGTAAATACGCTCCATAACCAACACATTGCTGCGACAGTAGTCACTGTAAATTTTAGGTACGTATAAGGCGTCTGAGCCTTCAAAGTTCCGCCCTAACTGAATACCATTTGCAGATTCACGCAGTAAATCAAGCTCATCAACAATGGTCTTGCGGTATTCCACAACCACTTCGACAGGACGCAGACGTTTGCCGTCAGGAAGCCAGCGTTGAAGCACGTTAGCCAAGCTAAATAAAAGCTCCATGTCCGCCACGATGGTATCGCGAATATCTGGGCGCAATACCTTTACCACGACGTCTTCGTTGTTATGCTTCAACTTTGCCGCGTGAACTTGGGCTATAGAGGCAGACGCCAGCGGCGCTTTTTCAAATTCACTGAATAACTCGCTTAAATCAGAAAGCCCTAGCGCTTGCTTGATAATGTCTTGTGCAGCGTCAGATGAAAACGGCGGAACTTTGTCTTGCAAACGAGCAAGTTCGTTAGCAATGGCAGGAGGAAGCAAGTCTCGGCGGGTAGAGAGCATTTGGCCGAATTTAATAAAAACAGGCCCAAGGTTTTGTAGTGCAAGGGTAATACGCTCGCCGGCTGACTTGCCCTTGTGCTTGTTTCGCACCCAAAAAATGGTATGACGCATAGCCCGCGCGTACCAGGGTAACCACTTTGCTGGAATAAGTTCGTCTAAGCCGTGTTCCAACAATACCTTGTTAATTCGGTATAACCTAACAATACGCATTTATGAGCCTGTTTCTCTCAATCTTACTTAAATTTTTCTTCTAGGCGGCGCAGTCTCGCATCGGCACTTTCTGCTCGATCGCGAAGCGCATTAACTTCGTCACTAAAGTGCATAACCGCCAGCTTGTGTGCAGCAAGCTGCTTTTCTTCTACTACGGCGTTGCCGAATACCTTCGCCATGGACGCTAGTGCTGACATCGACTTCTCATGCACGGTTTTCACCGTTTTCACGGTCTGATGGGCAATAACATCGTTGGTCTTTTGTGCCAGCAACTCTTCAATGTCGATATCGAGCTGCTGAAACAAGGCACTGACCTGCTGAGCAACATTGAGCTCTCCTTCCAAAAAGAGGGCCTTTTGCTGAATAAGACGAGTCAACTGGCTGGTTTCTTTTAACTCTGGCAAGGTTTGTAGCGACGCTTTAATACAACAGTCTTTCGGCCCAAGGGACGCGACGGCGTCTTCAAACGAGCCTTGTTCGCTGAGTACGTCAATACGGTCAGAAAACGACAGCGTAATACCATAAGGAAGCGGCGAAATGAACGCGGTAAGCCTGGCGCCAGCAAGCGCTTTTAGCCTTACTTCGCTGTCTTCGTCTAAAGACAGCAACTTGTTTAAAACCGATTCAGCCGTTGCGGTAACCAGCGCAGAAGTAGGCATTAAAACTTATAACCTCTATGTAGCGCTACAATACCGCCAGTCAGGTTTTGGTAATCACATTGCTCAAAGCCAGCCTGCTCGAACATCCCCTTCAAGGTTTCTTGATCTGGGTGCATACGTATGCTTTCCGCAAGGTATTGGTAGCTTTCTGCATCGTTCGCCACTAGCTGACCCATTTTTGGCAAAATGTGAAACGAGTACATATCGTAAAGTTTGCTGAGCTGCTCTGACGTAGGCTCAGAAAATTCTAATACCAGTAAACGGCCGCCTGGTTTTAACACGCGAAAAATAGAATTAAGCGCGTTTTGCTTTTCCGTTACGTTGCGAAGGCCGAACGCCATGGTCACCACATCAAAATGGTTGTCGGGGAAAGGCAGTGCTTCCGCGTCAGCTTGCACATAGTCGATATTGCTTACCAAGCCGCGGTCGCGCAGCTTATCACGGCCTACTTTCAGCATAGACAAGTTGATATCTGCAAGGGTTACGCGTCCTGTCGGCCCTACCAAACGTGAAAACTTAGCGGTTAAATCGCCAGTACCACCGGCAATATCCAATACTTTATTGCCCGTACGAACACCGCTGCAGTCTATTGTGAAACGCTTCCATAAACGATGCACTCCCATCGACATAAGGTCGTTCATTACGTCGTACTTTGCTGCAACAGAGTCAAAAACATTAGCAACTAAAGAGGCTTTTTGCCCTTTATCCACCTGTTTGAAACCAAAGTGCGTTGTATGCTCAGTAGCATTGTCGATTGCAGAGTCTGCTTGCGTAGCGGGAGTTTGATTGTCGCTCATGACAGTCCTGTAATTTGAATATTTTTATTAATGCCGAAGTGTATAGGATTGTGTGCTCAAGCAAAAGCTTTATGCCTGACTGTCTCCTGATGTAAATCAAGCCTTGGACCTTTACAAAAGCGGAGCCTGCAAGGCACAAGCTCGCTTGTTTATAAGACTAGAGCAGCTTGCTCTACGCTACCTGATTGTTTGTGCCCCAACTATAGGCAACAATGGCACTGATCTCTTGCAAAGAACGGCCGCTTTCCTCATGCCATTGCGCAAATGCCGCATTGGCCGCCGACAGCGACTTTTTCGAGGTCAAGCCACCGTCGATAATTTCATTCTTTCGCAAGTAATCTTCCACGTCACGAGAGAATAAAAACGTGTCTATGCCTAGTGCACGAAGCATGTAGGGGCCGGTGTTGCCACCTAATCGCGCACCGCGTTTTTTCAAAAACGCCCAAAGCTCAGTGATATTGTCTTTTTCAAAGCCTGCTACGAACTTACCAAAGCTACCGTGCTCCAGGGCTACGTCTTTGATCATCATGGCATTGTCACGCACTGTCATCACTTTTTTATAGTTGCGAACAATGCGCTTATCTGACGCTTTTTGCTCTAGCATTTCATCGGGCATCAACAACACTTTATCAATGTCGAACCCGAAAAATACGGTTTCAAAGTCGGGCCATTTTTGCTCGATAACTCGCCACACGAAGCCTGACTGGAACACTTTTTTGGTCATCGCCGCTAAAAAGCGGTCGTCAGGAATTGCTTCAATTTGCGCTTTAGAAAGTGGCGCTTGGAGCATGGCTTCAAGCACCCTTTCACCGCCTTTGCGCTCGCACGCTCGGCGGTAGATAGATTGAAAAGACTCTAACTTAGACTCTTTCATGTGTGCCTAGCCTTTAATACCGCTGTGACGAAGCAAAGCGTCAACTTGGGGCTCGCGCCCTCTAAAAGCAACAAACAAGTCCATAGGAGGCTTACTACCGCCCATTTCTAAAATGTTTTCTAAGAACGCTTTGCCCGTATCGCGGTTAAAGATGCCATCCTCTTCAAACTTGCTGTACGCGTCGGCAGAAAGCACCTCGGCCCACTTATAGCTGTAATAGCCCGCTGCGTATCCACCAGCAAATATGTGACCAAAGCCGTTTTGGAAACGGTTAAACGATGGAGGAATGACCACGGCCACCTCTTCACGCACTTTATCCAATGTGCCCTGTACGTCTACCTCACTGCCTTTTTCGCTATGCAGTAAGAAGTCGAAAAGACTGAATTCAAGCTGGCGTACCATCTGCATCGCTGACTGGTAATCCCGTGCAGCAAGCATACGCTCCAGTAAATCAGCAGGAAGCGGTTCGCCAGTTTCATAGTGACCAGAGATAAAGTTAAGTGCGTCTTCTTCCCAGCACCAGTTTTCTAAAAACTGACTTGGCAGTTCAACCGCATCCCATGGCACACCGTTAATACCGGATACACCCGCTACGCGCATTTTAGTAAGCATGTGATGGATCCCATGACCAAACTCATGGAACATGGTCACCACTTCATCGTGGGTGAATAGCGCTGGCTTATCCCCTACAGGTGCGTTGAAATTACAGGTAAGGTACGCAACGGGTAGCTGCAATTCGCCATTCATTTTTTCACGACGAACTCGACATTCATCCATCCACGCGCCGCCACGCTTTTTAGCTCGTGCGTATAAGTCTAGGTAAAAGCTGCCGCGCATCACATCAGCATCGTCAGTAATGGTGAAGTAACGTACATCTTTATGCCACGTATCAATGCCAGGCTGCTCAATAATTTTTAAGCCGTACAGGCGATGTACAACTTCGAATAAACCAGACAGCACTTTATCTTCAGGGAAATAAGGCCGAAGCATTTCATCAGAAATCGTGTACTTTTCCTGTTTCAGTTTCTCGCTGTAATACGGTAAATCCCATGACGCTAGCTCGCTGACACCATGCTTGTCTTTCGCGTACGCTCGTACTTCTTCAAGCTCTTTCTCTGCCTGAGGCTTAGACTTAGCCGCCAAATCACGCAAGAAACCGATGACCTGATCGGTAGAATCCGCCATTTTAGTCGCTAGTGAACGCTCTGCATAACTTGAAAAACCTAACAATTCAGCCAGTTCAGTACGCAGCGTTAAGGTTTCTTTGATTATATCGGTGTTATCCCACTTACCCGCATTAGGGCCTTGATCAGACGCTTTTGTTGCATAGGCGCGATACATTTCTTCGCGAAGTTCGCGATTATCGGCGTAAAGCATGACTGGCAAATAAGACGGAATGTCTAATGTAAACAACCAGCCTTGTAAGTCTTTTTGGTGCGCAGCTTGCGCCGCTGCTTCAAGGGCTGACTCTGGCATACCGGCAAGTTCAGCCTCATCGGTAATGTGTTTAGTCCAGCCCATAGTGGCGTCCATCACATTATTGGAAAAGGTTGACGATAGCTCGCTAAGCTTTGCCTGGATCTCTGCAAAACGCTTCTTTTGCTCTGCGGGAAGCGCTACGCCTGACAATGTGAAATCGCGAACGGCGTTTTCAATCACTTTCTGCTGCTCTTCGCTTAAGGTCGCAAATTCGTCAGACGCTTTAAGGGAAGCGTAAGCATTGTAAAGGCCTTCGTGCTGGCCTACCCAAGTTCCATATTCAGATAGTAATGGCAAACACGCATCGTGAGCTTCACGCAATTCATCGCTGCTCACTACACTATTCATATGCGAAACGGGTGAAAATATTTTACTTAAACGATCATCGGCCTCTTCAAGGCGCAGCACTAAATTCTGGTAAGAGTAATCTTTCGACGCCACGACCTCTTCTATTTCGCTTTTGCACGCCGCAATGGCTTTTTCAATTGCAGGCTTAATAGAGGCAGGTTCAATAGCAGAAAAAATTGGTAGACCATCTACCATTTCAATTGCAGGGGTTGTCATAATCTTTTTCACTCTTAACACGTTGATAGAATAATGATGGGGCTTCGCTGATTAAAAGCAAGCTATTGTTTTAGCCACTGTTGACCTATTTTGAACTTACTTGCCGTTAACGTGCATGGATCATGATTATTGCCTATATTTACGAATTCAATGAATGCCGCTGCACCGTTTTTCTTAATGCCCCTCATAAAAACTGAACAACACAGTCAGCTCCGCCAAGCTCTGTCACAAATGTCACATTTCATCCTTTTGTCTACTTTGTCCCTTCGCTGTTCAGCGTCTATAATTTCGATTAATAAATCTACAAGGCATAGATATGAAAACGTTGACCTCAGGCGAAATAGCCTCATATTGCGATGTAAATCTGCGCACCGTAATTCGATGGATCGAAAGCGGCAAGCTGAAAGGCTTCAAACTTCCTGGGCGTGGAAACAACAGAGTATTAGTAGAAGATTTTGTCGCCTTTCTTGAACGACACGACATGCCAATTCCCGATTCATTGAAAGGCATTGCCACGCCCTCAATATTAATTGTTGACGATGAAATGCCAGTTGCCAAGTCTATTCAGCGCGTGGCCAGACGGGCGGGTTATGAGTCGTATATCGCTACAGGCGGCTTCCAAGCGGGGATTATGCTGAGCCAATACGAGCCCAAAGTCATGACCCTTGATTTAAGTATGCCAGGCATGGACGGTTACAGCGTTATCGAATTCACGCGAGATCAAAGTAAATATAAAGATCTCAAAATTGTGGTCATATCGGCACTCGATGAAATTAGCCTGGAGCGCGCGCTTGAGATAGGGGCTGATGCCACCTTACAAAAGCCGTTCTCAAATCATGACTTAACAATGGTCCTTGAGCAGTTTATGTCGATGTAAATCGATTTAAAGGGAGTGACATTATGGCTTGGTTATCGCGATTCGCTCTTTTAAGTTTGCTTGTAGGTGTTTGCGCATTACCGACAAATGCTAAACCCCTTACTTTTGCTGTTGTACCGCAGCAGTCTGCCAAGAAAATGGCTGAAACATGGCAACCCTTAATCGACTATGTGAGCAATTACACCGGTTTTAAGATTGATTTTAAAACTGCAAAAGACATTCCCACCTTCGAGGCTAATCTCGCCGACGGCAAATATGATATTGCCTACATGAACCCCTACCACTTTGTGGTCTTTAATGAATCTGCGGGATACCGCGCGCTTGCGCGCCAACGCGATAAAGAAATTCGCGGCTTACTTGTTGTACATAAAGACAGCCCCATACGCTCTCTGGATGACTTAAGCGGTACCGAAGTAGCCTTCCCAGCGCTAGCTGCGTTTGCTGCCACAATTATCACAAGCGCTCACTTGCGGATGAAAAGCATTGCTTTTGTACCGCGCTACGTCAATTCTCATGACTCTGTGTACCTCGCAGTACAAAGGGGCTTTTTCAATGCTGGGGGTGGCATTGTCCGTACGCTTAACAGTTCACCTGACGACGTTAAACAAGAATTACGTGTCCTTTGGAAGAGCAAAGGTTATACGCCTCATGCTATCGCAACCCATCCAAATATGGCACTCGCTGACAGACAAGCTATTCTTAATGCATTACTTGCTTTGTCGAATGACACAAGTAAGTCTTGGATTTTAAAAGGTATTGGATTTAACGGCTTTATAGCGTCAAACGACAGTGATTGGGACGACGTGAGAGCATTGGGAATAGCATCGCTATCGAGGCCGCATTTATGAGTAGACTCGTATGAAACTGTCGTTGCGTATAAAAACAATAACAGGCATCGCATCAATAGCAGCGCTTTTGCTGCTAGTGCTCATTGTGACGGTGTTTCAGCTACTTAATGACCTTGTCGACAGTAATATAAAGAAGTCAGCCGACACCACAGTTGCCCTTTTTGTTTCGACGACAAAAAATGCCTTTTTAAGTTATGACCTTGCAGCTCTAGATGCCGACGTCTCAGAAATTCTTACCAACCCCAATATTGCTTACGTCAAAGTTAAAGACAAATTAGGCAGAGTTTTCGTAGAAAAGGGTAACACCAACGCACTAAACCGCCCTTTTACTGCCGACACAAGTGTTTCGGACGCTGATGATGGTATTTACGACACCCGAGCCCCCATCATGGTGAACAGGACTTTGTACGGCTATGTAGAGATTGGGCTTAACATTGCTTCAGTAACTGAATCAGTATCGAGGGTGAGAAACTGGACAGTTACACTGGCTTTTCTAGAATTTATTTTGGTCGGATTGTGCTCTTACTTACTTGGTTCTTACCTGATGTCGCAGCTTCATCAATTACACGAAGGCGCTAAACGTTTAGGTGATGCAGTGAAAAACAACAGCTATCAAGATGTTTTTGTTCCCGTGCGCGGCACTGATGAGTTAAGCGAACTGGCAGAGGCATTTAATCAACTGGTTGAGCGTTTAAAAGAAGAACATGCGCAGCGTCAATACGCGCAAGATGAGCTTAAAGAGCTTAACACGCTACTTGAAGAAAAGGTTCAGGATAGAACCGCATTGCTGCATCAGAAAAACTATCAACTCCAAGAGGCCAATAAAGATCTAAAAGAGACCCAGGTACAACTACTTCAAGCTGAGAAGATGGCGTCAGTTGGCCAGCTAGCAGCGGGTGTCGCCCATGAAATTAACAATCCTGTCGGTTTTGTCAGCAGCAACATATCCACCTTAAGCGAGTACGTTGCTACCTACCAAATGATATTTTCACAAATTAACGCGGTCCTTAATGAGCAAGACGAGGGTAAGCGTGCTTCTGCCTTGTCAGAACTAGAAAAAATGTTAGCTAATCAGGATATGGCGTTTATCAATGAAGATATCACCGACCTTCTCAGCGATTCGAGAGACGGTTTAAGTCGGGTTGCTGAAATTGTAAAAGGGTTAAAGCTATTCTCTCGTGTAGACAGTGACCACATGCAGCAGCACAACATTAATGATTGTGTACGCACTACCCTTGCCATGGTGAACAACCAATTAAAGTATATTTGCACTGTTGAAACGCATTTAGGCAAAGTCCCTGACGTTGCCATGAATGTAGGCAAGGTTTCTCAAGTTGTTACCAACTTACTCATTAACGCGGGACAAGCGATAGAGAGCACGGGTAAGAACGGTAAGATAACTATTACCACCTGTACTGCGGGCAAGTTTGTGGAGCTTCGTGTAGAAGACACTGGCTGCGGTATTCCATCAAGTCATTTAGACAAACTCTTCAATCCATTTTTTACAACTAAACCTGAAGGGCAAGGCACTGGCTTAGGTCTTTCAATTTCGTTTGGCATTGCTCAGGAGCATGGCGGCACGCTCTCAGCCACCAGTAAAGAGGGAGAAGGAAGCATATTTACATTAGCGCTCCCCCTTGTTTCACACTCAGATAAAACATTAGAGAGCGAAGGATGAATCAACTAATAGTGTTATCAAGCAGCATTGCGTGTAATAGTTGTAACGTCGCTTATAAGGATAATAATTTATGACAGAGCCTACTACAGAACAAGCCACGACCTACACGGTTCTATTTGTCGACGACGAGCCGAATATCCTTCGCGCTATCAAGCGTGCGCTGTTCACTATGGACATCACCTTACTGCTTGCTGATAGTGGTGCCAAAGCGTTAGATTTAATGAGTAAACACGATGTTCACGTAGTTATTTCTGACATGAAAATGCCGCAGATGTCAGGTGCGGAATTACTCGAACAGGTCGCTATCAATTATCCCGAGACATTTAGAGTTGTGCTTACTGGCTATGCCGACATTGAGTCAACAATTAAAGCCGTAAACCAAGGCAAGATACACCGTTACCTGCAAAAGCCATGGGACAACCAAGAGCTTATCGCTGTTGTAGAAGAAGGCTTAGAACGCGTTAAGTTAAAGGCGGAAAACCTTCGTCTACAAAAACTAACACGACTGCAAAATAAAAAGCTACGCGACGTAAATGCCTCACTAGAACAAGTGGTTCAAAAGCGCACGCGCCAGATAAAAGCGGCGCTAAATAAAATCGAAAAACACAACCTTGCAATGGAGCAGGTGCTGTTCAACGTGATAAGCATTAACCCTGACATCAATGGTAAGTTTGCCATTGAGGTTAGCGAGTTGGCATCAAAACTGGCGCGTATTGCTCGGTTAGAGAAAGAAGAAATCAAACAGGTGCGTTATGCTGGCCTTATCTGCGAGCTTGGGTTACTAGGGCTTGAAAGCGAAGATTTTAAGGCGCCATTTTCAAAGCTTAAATATCAACAGCAGCAAAACTATCTATCACAAACCAAGCAGGCTGCGTTAATACTTGCTCCGGCTCATGAACTACATCAAGTTTCTGACATTATTGAATTTCAGTTCGAGCACTATAATGGCTCAGGCTTGTATAACAAAGTTGCAAAAGAAATTCCTGCTGGCGCGCGTATCTTGGCCATAGCCCGAGATTACTGGCGCTTAGTAACCGGCAGAATGAGCGGTATCGAAATGAGCCCTCGCGATGCCAAACTAGAAATGAAAAAGCACAGAAACACCCGCTATGACGGTGAATTTTTGGACCTGTTACTCGAAGCAGAAGATGTAACGACATCTAAACTGCTTTCTACATCATTGAAAGCCTCGCAGCTCAAAGCAGGCATGGTACTAGCCCAAAATTTGTATAACGATAGTCACATCCTTATCCTTCCTGAGGGACATGTGTTTAGTGATGCCACCATTCAAAAACTCGTACACTTTGAAGAAGAACGTGGAAAAGCGTTTAGTATTCGAATAGAACCAGAAGAGCTTTCTGCTACTATAAGTGAATAAGCTTTAAAGGTTTCGTGCTGAAAGCAGGATGAGCGATGCATAATATGCTTCGCTTTGTCTTAGCCTTTTAATTAGGCTGCACTGTCCCCATTGATAAACTAAATGAAATTCCCTAAAGCAAATCTCGGTCTTTTAATCACTCTTTATGACAAGACCGATAGAGAGTGATTTGCTGTGCGAACCTACCGAAGGCATCTATGCTTATCGTTTATGTTCGCCTAACCGACAAAGAAGGCTTTTTGAATGACACATTTTGATTATATATGTATTGGCGGTGGCAGCGGTGGTATCGCATCTGCAAACCGTGCAGCTAAACACGGAAAGAAGGCCGCCATCATTGAAGCGAAAGATATTGGCGGTACTTGCGTGAACGTTGGCTGCGTGCCTAAAAAAGCCATGTGGTACGGAGCACAGGTGGCTGAAGCCATACATCGCTATGCACCTGAATACGGGTTCGATTTGTCGGTAAATCACTTTAGCTGGGACAGCCTAATTGCCAGCCGCCAGGCTTATATTGAGCGTATTCATGCTTCTTACGACCGCGCTCTTACCGCAAATGACGTTACCTTAATTCGCGGTTTCGCGAAGTTTATCGATAACAACACGGTAGAAGTCAACGGCGAAAAGTACACGGCTGACCATATTACGATTGCTGTAGGCGGCCGCCCAATCATCCCAGATATTGAAGGTGCTGAGTACGGTATTGATTCTGATGGTTTCTTTGCCTTAAAAGAGCAGCCGAAGCGCGCTGTCGTGGTTGGCGCAGGCTACATTGGAGTTGAACTGGCCGGCGTTCTTCACGCCCTTGGTACAGAATCGCATCTGGTAGTTCGCAAACACGCTCCGCTTAGAAATTTCGACCCTATTATTCACGAAACCTTAGTGGATATGATCCACGCTGAAGGTTGCAAATTACATGACCATGCTAGCGTAGAGAAAGTGGAAAAAGCTGACGATGGCGAGCTATCAGTACACTTAACCAATGGCGAAGTGTTAAAAGCTGACTGCTTGATTTGGGCGATTGGCCGTAAACCCTCTACCGACAAAATTGATATTGAAAATACCGACGTTGAACTGAACGACAACGGCACGGTTAAGGTAGATAAATATCAAAACACCACGGCAAAGAATGTCTACGCAGTTGGTGATATTACTGGTGAAGCAGAGCTTACTCCGGTGGCAGTTAAAGCGGGTCGCTTGCTAAGCGAACGCTTATTCAACGGCCAAAAAGATGCTCACATGGATTACTCGCTTATTCCAACCGTTGTGTTTAGTCATCCACCCATTGGCACTATTGGCCTTACAGAGCCAGAAGCTATTGAAGAATACGGTGAAGACAACGTTAAAGTGTACACCTCTAGTTTTGCGTCTATGTACACCGCGGTAACCCGCCATCGTCAAATGACAAAGATGAAGCTTGTATGTACGGGTAAAGACGAAAAAGTGGTAGGCCTTCACGGTATTGGGCACGGCATGGATGAAATTCTGCAAGGCTTCGCCGTTGCCATAAAAATGGGGGCGACTAAAGCTGACTTTGATGCGTGTGTAGCTATTCACCCTACCAGTGCAGAAGAGTTTGTTACGATGACCTAGAGAGACGCGCTCAATTGAGCGCTTTCTCACAAAAGCCGGCATTAGCTTAGTAGTTAATGCCGGCTTTTTTTATGTGTTTAACTTACTTTTTCTAGCTCCACGGGCACGCCATTTAGCACCGCATTTCCCGATAATTCGTCTACCTGTAAATCGTCAGTAAGAATATTGGTGTTTACCCCAGGGTGCTGACTTGCCACAGACAACTTTATGCCTTTTTTGTTGTGCCCCCATCCATGGGGAATAGATACCACGCCAGGCATAATTGCATCTGTGATTTCAGCCTCTATGGTTAGCCGGCCAACCCGCGATTTCACACTTACCTCATCGCCATCTGTAATGCCATATTTAGCCCCGTCATCAGGGTGAAGCTGCAGCGTACAGCGGTTATTACCTTTCACCATACGAGGGCTGTTATGCAGCCACGAATTATTAGTTTTAATATGCCGGCGCCCTATCAAAACAACGGGCTGATTTTGCGGCGTACCATGGTTCGCTTTTCCAAAAAAATGCGTGTTAACCCTGTCTAAATCAGCCATGAAGTAATCAAAATCTAAGTGAATCTTCTTATCTTCATGGAACAAGGCATGAGGCAAAGACGGCTGTAGCGGCCCCAAGTCGATACCGTGTGGGTGTGCTTTAAGCGTATCAATCGACAACCCGCCTTCCGGGATAGCGGTTGAAGTTTCGCTTAAGTTAGCATCAGCGCCCTCTTTTTTACTTGCTGCTCGACCATAAAGACCTGCTTGCAACAAATCATCGACCACACCTTTAGGCTGCTTGTCCCAAAGCGCAGCATAGTGTGCGGTGTTTTTTCCGTTTAGCGCATCGAGCCTTTCTGCTAACGAAAGGTATATTTGCCAGTCGCTAAGCTGGTATTCGTCAATGTCCACCACCGCTTCCGAATACTTAGCGAAATTTCGCACGGCAAAGTTGTGAAAAACAATGTCGTAGTGGTCGCGTTCTAGCGCGGTTACCGGAGGAAGGATCACATCTGCATGTCGGGAGGTTTCGGTAACGTAAAAATCCACCGCAACCATAAAATCGAGTTGAGGAAATGCTTTATCAAGCTGTTCTGCATTTGGTGTAGTGACCACGGGATTACCTGCACCAATTACCATGGCCTTAATTTGTCCTTCTCCCAGGGTTAAGATTTCCTCGGCTAAACACGCCACCGGATACTCACCAGCAAACGCCGGAAGCCCTCTTACGCGAGAGGTAAATCCGCCCATGCTGCCCTTGCCTGATACAGGTAATACGTCGGCGGCTGGCTGAGTAAACATCATGCCACCCCGCTTATCTAGGTTTCCGGTGAGCATATTAAACAGCATGATGAGATACTGAGTGAGCGTACCAAACGCTTGTACGCTAGCCCCCATCCTTCCATAACAAACTGCAGACTCAGCATTGCAGAAGTCCAAAACAAGCTGAGTGATTTGTGAAGCTGTAATACCGGTAAGCTCGCTCACCTTTTGTGGTGAATAATCGCGAACGTATTTTTCGACCGCTTTTATATCCTCGGCATAAGGTAAAATTTCATCCGCCTTGTATAACTGCTTTTCAAACAATACATGCAGCATAGCTAGCAGTAACAGCGCGTCACTGCCTGGACGAATAAAGTGATGTTCACAGCTGATATCGGCAGTTTCGCTGCGTTTAGGGTCGATAACGACGACCTTCCCTCCACGTTTTTGAATGCCCTTTAAACGCTTTTTCACGTTTGGCACGGTCATAATGCTGCCATTAGAGGCCAGCGGATTCCCGCCGATGATCATAAAGTGCTGCGTGTGATCAATGTCAGGAATGGGAATTTGGGAGATATGACCAAACAGTCGTCGACTAACAATATGATGGGGCAACTGGTCAACGGAGGTAGCGGAATAGCGGTTGTGCGACTTGAGGGCACGATAGAAATACGGTCCGAATAATATTGAGCCCATATTGTGCGCATTGGGATTTCCTAAATACACACCTACCGCATTATTGCCGTGTGCCTGCTGGATGTGGTGTAAATTGTTTGCGACCAAATCAAAGGCTTCATCCCACGAAATCTCTTCCCAGGTGCAGTCTTCCAATGCACTCGCCTCGCCGTCAATTCGTACCCTTTTTACCGGGCGCTTCAAGCGGTCAGGATCGTCGTACAAGTCTTTTAACGCACTCGCTTTCGGGCAGATATGACCTTGGCTAAATGGGTTTTCTTTATCCCCTTTTATTGACAGTATTTGACGGCCTTTCGTCGCTACCTCAATACCACACATTGCTTCACAAAGCGTACAAGTAGAATAATGCAATTGTTGTTCAGCGTTGCTCACGGTAATTCCTACACAATTCATTGTTAATGAGTTGTTACGAAATTAGCGATTATTGCTGTAATAGACAAGCATCACTGAAAGTGATGGTAGAGAGAAGGCACCTCGCCACAATTAGACGAGGTGCTATTGGTTAGAAAGAGTAAGTCACACCAAGGGTTGCCGTGGTGCCTAAGCCTTTAATATTGTAGCCACCGTAGGTGTATGACTGAGCGCGCGCAGGATAGTAGTCGCTGTTAAACAGGTTTTCGACACCCATAAACGCGTTCCAGTTTTCAGCGAACTGGTACTGTCCACTTAGGTTAACAATATTATAGCTCGATATAGGTCCTTGATCGCCCACATAGTCGCCGTCAGCATTTGGCGAGAAGCGTTTACGATCACCCACATACAGATAGCTAACTGTTAACGATAAAGTGTCTGATGGCTTCCAGTTTACGTTTGCCGTTGCTTTGGGTGGACTAATTTGGCGAGAGCCAAGGTACACATCAGCTTCGGTATTTTTCCCTTCAACGTAACTATATGTGGCTATCACATTGAGCGTTTCAGAGATTCGATAGTCTACTAAGCCTTCATAACCCCAAATTTCCTGTGGTGCGCGTACAGGCTCATACACACCTGTCACTTCGTTGAAACTATTGGTCGTACCAAGTTCAGATGTACTTCTGTAAGCCGCAACTTCAAGGCGTACCTGGTCGAAAAGAGAAGTGAAACCCACTTCGTAGTTATCGATGATAGAAGCTTCCGTTTGAATAAGACCAATATCATCTACCGTTGCAGCGCGCAGTAGGCGGCCAATGTCAGCGATATCTGAACCTTGCGAGTAATTGAAAAACGGGCTAAAGCTGTCGCTCCAGTTATACTTAATTGCAATGTTATAAGTGGTTGCGTCGTAATCTATAGTGTCCCCCTTAACTTGAAGAGGAACAGAGCATTGAGTTTCAGAGCGACACAGCTTCAGTGTTTCGTAGTCATCAACCGATAAATCGATACTCTCCCTTCTCACACCTGCCTTTACAATAACGTCGTCGTGAATTACCCATTTTGTTTGTAAAAAGCCAGCTAAGCTGTCCATTTCCATTTCAGGAACCCACACGCGCCCATCAACCAGCGGTTGTGAGGTAGTGTCTTTCAGTGCGTCGATACCATAGATAAACGTGGCTTCTACGCCATCGAAATCAATGGCAGTATTAAACGTCGCGCGAGCGCCGCGCTTTTCAGAGCGAATAATAGACTGGCCGCCGTCGTAGCCTTCATCGGGGTTAGCTAAGTTAGGCGAAAAGAAGAATACGTTCTCAATATCTTGCGAGTACACATCAAGCGTCATTTCACTGTTTGCAAAGATATTGCTTTCTGTGTATTTCAAGGTGATGTTCTCATTTCCGTCAGGCCCCTGAGGTTTACCGCGTTTTTGCAGAGCTTCAGGTACGTGAATAGCGTAGGTTTTCACGCCTTCGTTGATGTCTCCGGGAACATCTCCCAAATCAGTTTTTTGTTGAGAGCTAAAGTAGTTGTAGCTAAATTGAAGGCGTTTCTCTTGATCGAAATCGTAACCAAATTTGGTAAAGTAGTTCTGTGTTTCAGCGTCTGACAGGCCGTACTGCAAACCTAAGATGTCGCCTTCTGCATCGCGCTGAACGCCGTTTTCCTCGTAACTGGCGGTAACAAGGTAATCGAAATTCTCCACCTTGCCGTTAATCGCAGCTGAAATACGCGCACCGGCTGACTCTTCAAGCTTCACTGCGCTAAAACGTGAAGACAAACTCACTTGGCCCTCATGCGTGTCTTGCGCTGTTGCTTGTTTGGTAATGTAGTTGATAATACCGCCTGACGCTCCATTGCCATAAACAGACGTAGCGCCCTTAATTACCTCAATTCTAGCAAGCGCGCTAGGGTCAATCGTTTTCACACCTAACGAGCCATTTCTAAGCGGCGTGGACTGAGGCACACCGTCAATCATCACAAGCGGAGCTCGTCCGCGCAAAGACTGGCCAGTATTGCTCGAACTACCTGTATCTGGAGCTAAGCCCGGCACCATCTGCGCTAACAAGCTCTGTAACTCGGGATTTACCTTTAGGTGATCTTCAATCTGCTTTCTTGAAATAACGGTGATTGACGCTGGTACTTCATCAATACTTTCAATAACACGACTTCCAGAAACGATAATACGTTCCATATCCTTTTGGGCATCATTAGCAAAAGAAGGCGCACTAACGGCTAAGGCAATGAGCGTAAGCGATGGTCTAAACATGAAAACTCTTTTAAGAAAATAAGGTTACGAAAGGCGCGTTATACTAAAGGTGTAGAAGAACAATGTAAAGATAATGAAAATTATTCTCATTATCTAAAGTGGCGTTTATACCAAAAGTAAAACCCTGTTGTCGTAAAAAACGCAGGGAGTAATGCGATTAATAACCAGATAAATTCAAGCAATGGGCCCGCGAAATCACCAATGTGAAACTTGTATTTGAAGTTCCAAACCTGCGTCGCTACATTCGCTTTTGATGCATCGTAATAACCCGTTATTTCTCCATTTTGAGGGTTTGTCCAAACCCAGCTGTAGGCGTGAGACTCGCCGGGGTTTTGCATTCTGAAACCTATGTGTTCGCCTGAATTTTTTGGGAAGTAAATGCGAAATAGTGACGCATTGGGAAACACCGCTATGGCGTTTTGATAAGATGTATCGATAGCCACTGAAGCACTACTAGCATCGTGGGATAACGGTTCAGGTACTGGCCTTTTCTCAACTTTTGAAAAAGTAACGGTTTCCACCACCTGCTGCGTAGCGCTTTTCCAATTAAACGCCATGCCACTAAAAGCGATGAGTATTAGTGGTATAGCCAAATAAACGCCCAGCACTGTATGAAGTTGATACATGAGAATTCGAAACTTGGCGCGGCGTTTAATCGCAAGGCGTTTTATTCTATTTTTTGGCTTTACCCAAAGGTAAAAACCCACAATTACTTCAAGAAGTAGAACTAAGGCACTAACAGACACCCAATTTCTAAGTGGCCTTTCGTTGTCACCATCTTGATACAACAGCCATCGATGGATAGCCATGGTGAACCCATAAAACGTGCTGTAATAATCGTATCTATGAAGTATTTCGGTAGAGTTGGGGTTTACGCTTACGTATTCGCCATTGTTGAGCTTCCCTTGCCAAGCGAGTTCAGGGTCTGACTCGGGCATTAAAAGCTCGACTTTCTGACCCGTCTCGTCTTCCAGCGCATTCACTATGTAAGAAAGGGGTAAGGGCGATTCGTGAGATTCTATGGTCCACTTCTCTGGTTGGACAAAGGTTTGGATATCTTTTGCATAAATTAGCAATGCACCGGTGATGCTAAGGCAAATAATAAATAACCCACATACCAGCGCTAATAGAAGGTGCAGTCGTCGTACCCAAAGTTTCAAAACAGCGCTCACAAATTGCGAAATAAACGCGAATAGTAACGATTCTCGAAAATTGGTCAATGAAAGTTAAACGCTAAAATCGTGCTTACAATCGCATAAGCTAAATGAATCTATCCTACTTTGCAGTAAGATTAACCTTAGTTTTACAATTCAAGAGTACGTATCTTCATGTTAAGTCATGTACTCTGATGTAGACAGAAAATAAATAACAAGCGGTTGGAAACACAATTATGATAACGACAAAGAAAAGTTTACTGGCCATCACGCTAGTAAGCGCCCTGGGCTTGGGCGTCGCACCTACTTTATACGCCCAAAACGACAGTGAAGAAAAAACAGAATCCGAGCTTGAAACGTGGGAAGTCAGCAACCCACCTTATGCGTTAAACGAAGTCACTATCAAAACAAACGAAACCACGTGGTCTAGCTTAGACGTTGCACCAAACGGCGAGTTTATGGTTTTTGACATGCTGGGCGACTTGTACAAAGTGAGCATGAGTGGTGGCGATGCGACCCCGCTGACCCAAGACTTCGCATGGAATATTCACCCTTCAATTTCTCCAGACGGTAAACAGATCGCATTTATCTCGGATAAAGATGGGTTAAGTAACGTATGGGTTATGGACATTGACGGCAGTAATCTTCGTCAGGTAACCAAAGAGAAAAGCAATCTTATCCACTCTCCTAAATGGAGCCCAGACGGCGAATACCTAGTGGTAACCAAAGGCATCATGTCTAGCCGTAGTATTCCTGCGGGCGAGATTTGGATGTACCACAAATCAGGTGGTGACGGCCTACAAATTAAAGCTCGTAACAGCGGAAAGCGCGACCAACAAAACATTGCTGACCCTGTATTCTCTCATGACGGCAAGTATATTTACTTTACCGAAAATACGGTTCCGGGCGCCCGCTTTGAATATAACCGCGACCCGTTAGAAGGCATTTTTGCTATCACTCGTTACGACCGCGAAACCGGCGAAGAGAGCCGCTATATTAGCGGTACGGGCGGCGCTGTGGTTCCTACGCCTTCACCTGACGGTAAATACATCGCTTTTGTGCGTCGCGTTAAAGATAGAACCGCGCTTTTCATTAAAGACATCAAGACAGGTGTAGAAACACCACTGACGTTAGAACTAGAGCGAGATATGCAGGAAGGCTTTGGTTCGGAAGGTTACTTTGCCTACTTCGACTGGATGCCAGACAGCAGCGAAATCGTATATTGGACAGGCGGTAAGTTCCACATTATCAACGTGAAAGGTAAAACCACCAGCACCATGGACGTGACCGTTGAAGGCACGGTGAAATTTGCCGATGCGTTACGTTTTGACGTAGATGTCGCACCTGATGAATTTGACGTTTGCATGATCCGCTGGTCTCAAATGTCGCCCAACGGTAAATCCGTACTCTTCCAAGCGTTAGGTAAACTTTATGTGCGCGACGTTAAATCTGGCAAAATTAAGCGTTTAACGAAACAAAACGACCATGACGAATACTATCCGCGCTTCTCTAACGACGGAAAGTCGATTGTTTATACGACATGGAATGACCAAGACCTAGGCACCGTTCGCGTGGTTTCTGCTCGTGGCGGGAAAGGAAAGGTTATTACCCAGCAGCCAGGTCACTACATTGAGCCGTCGTTCTCTGCCGATGGCGAGAAAGTCGTCTTCCGCAAGTTTACGGGCGGCTACTTATTAGACCCCAAATACTCGGTTGAGCCAGGAATTTACGTAGCAGATCTTGAAGAAGACACCGTAGAAAAAGTCTCTGAGGGCGGCTACAACGCGCATTTCGCGGGTAACGACGACCGAGTGTATTTCACCGAATCAGCGGGCGGCGAAGCTTACTACGAAACCCAGCTTTCAAGCGTTAACCTTAAGGGTAACGACAAGCGAACTCACCTTTACGGTGCAGATAAAGTAAGTGAGTACAAACTTTCACACGATAAGAAATGGGTTGCGTTTGTTTACCAATTCAAAACGTACGTGGCGCCGTTTGTCGAAAATGGCAAGCGCATCACCATAGGCCCGAACATGACCTCACTGCCGGTAACGCAGCTCTCAAGCCGTGCAGGTGAATACTTAACGTGGTCGCCTGACAATAGAACCCTTAGCTGGTTTAACGGCCCTACGCTATTTAGCCGTTCACTCGATGAAGCCTTTGCCTTTGTTGATGGCGCAGCGGAAACGCTGCCTGAGCCGGTAGCTGAAGGTATGGATTTGTCGTTTACCACTAAAGCTGACAAGCCATCTGGTTACAAAGCTTTGGTTGGCGGTAAAGTGGTAACCATGCGCGATGCCGACAACACCCAAGAGGTGATTGAAGATGGCGTTGTGCTGATTAAAGACAACCGCATTGAAGCAGTGGGTAAACGTGGCGATGTGACCATTCCTGATGATGCAATGAAAATAGACACAACGGGTAAAACCATTATCCCAGGGCTTGTTGATGCGCACGCTCACGGCTCGCAGGGCCGCAATGAGATTATTCCTCAGCAAAACTGGAGTCAGTACTCGAATGTGTCGTTCGGCGTAACAACCATTCATGATCCTTCAAACGACACGACAGAAATTTTTGCTGCGGCAGAATTACAGCGTAAAGGCGATATTGTTGCGCCACGTATCTACTCCACCGGCACGATTTTATACGGTGCAGAAGGACTAGGTTACAAAGCGATTATCAACAATTATGAAGATGCCTATTTCCACGTAGAGCGCTTGAAAGAAGCCGGTGCTATTTCAGTGAAAAGCTACAATCAGCCGCGTCGTGACCAGCGTCAGCAAGTGCTGTGGGCAGCAAAAAATCAAGAGATGATGGTAGTGCCTGAAGGAGGCGGTAAGCTTCAGCAGAATCTGACTATGTTGGTAGATGGCCATACGGGTCTTGAGCACAGCATTCCTGTGGAAAAAGGCTACAGCGACGTCACTCAACTATGGAAAGCCACGGAGTTCGGCTATACGCCAACCTTTGTTGTATCGTACGGCGGCATGATGGGTGAAGAGTACTGGTACGACAAAACTGAAGTGTGGAAGAACCCGCGTCTTCTTCGCTATACCCCGTCGACGATTCTAGACAGCCGTGCGATCCGCAGACCTACTGCGCCAGAAAATCAGTACAACCACCAAAACGTAGCAAGCTACGCCAAAGAGCTCCGAGATAATGGGGTCAGTGTACATATTGGTGCTCACGGACAGCGTGAAGGCTTAGCTGCTCACTGGGAGCTGTGGATCATGGAACAAGGCGGCTTCACGCCTTGGGAAGCGCTACGCGGCGGTACTATTGATGGCGCGAAACACCTAGGTATGGGCAAAGATCTTGGCAGTATCGAAAAAGGTAAACTTGCTGACCTAGTGGTGATTGATGGCGACGTATTAAGCGACATTAGAAAGAGTGAATTCGTAGAATACACTGTACTAAATGGACGCGTATACGAGTCGGCCACCATGAACGAAGTGGGCAGTAAGAAAAAACGCAAACCGTTCTTCTTTGAACAAGACAATGCCACCTTTATGCCGCAACAAACGGCAGATGATGTGGAAGCGAAAGCGCACCACTATCATTGGGAGCATTAATTCTGCGTCCAAAGGCCTGTAGTAATAAATAGCATAAACTAGTAGGCCTTAATTAACCCAACGCTAAAGCCGACGAAAGCTTCCTGTTTCGTCGGCTTTTTATTTTCTGAATATGAAAACTTACCTGTGCATGTTTAAAACTGAGTTTAGTCTTAAGTAAAAGAGTGGTATAACTGCTTTAAGGATGGAGGGTAATATATGAACCACCCCAAATCAGATTAAAAGGACTTATTTGCCATGCAGTATTATTTGCCACTAGCATTACTGCTTAACGCACTCATTTTTGCTTCAGCTGGCGCTCAAACGAGCGAAGCCCCTACCTATTATCAAGATTGCGCCGTTCTCGATTTTGGCGAACAAGATCTATCTACGATGACAGAAGCGGAGAAAATACAAGCGTTAGACGACTCCTTATTTGGCGCGCTAAACCAAAGCGAAGAATGCATGAACTCAGCGGCGCAATCGAGCGCACAAAGCGTAGCTAGCGCGGCGGGTCAAGGTACAGGGCAAGGCGCTGGTGCGGGTAATACCTCGAGCACATCATCTTCGGGGGCAGGCGCTGGGCAGTCTAGCTCACAAAGCAGCACTGCGTCTCAAGAATCATCGACGGATACACAAACAACCACTTCAAGTTCAGATCCTTCAAAACAGTCTGTTGGAGGACAAGCGAAAGGTGGAAGTTCAGCGGTATGTGACGCCGTAATTGCCGGCTTGCAAGGAGCAACAACTGAGTCTGAAAAGGCGCATTTCCAAGCATTAAAAGAGCAATACGGTTGTAAATAAAAAATCAGAGGAAGGAAAGGATATGTCTTCATTTAAACCCAAGGCCCTGTTTACCGTGGTCGCAACAGCATCGTTTATACTCTTGAGCGGATGTGGCTCAACGCAGACTAATGTCACCAGTGTAGGACCATCTATGGTAGGCCCAGGGGGCGGTCAGGCGTTAGGCGCGCAAAAAAATACCTACAACTACAACTCCGAAATTTATATGGATGTTGCCATACCTGTGTTTGACCCGGGCTTTCCTACAGAACGTGATGGCACTATCGATTACGATGAAATAGAAGAGGAAGGGATTTGGCCTCAAGTGCGTCGCTTAGAAGCTAACCGCTTTGCGATAGCAACCAAAGAAGCCCTAGGTGAAACCAAATCTTTCGGCAGCATTAACGTAACGCCAGATGCTTCTGCACTTGCCGATGTTTACGTGCTGGGCAAAATTAATTACTCAGATACTGAAACTGTAGAAATTGGCGTGAAAGTGATGGACGCTAAAAACACAGTATGGGGTGAAGAAGAATTTGAATACCGCGTAAGTGAAGGCTGGTATCGCGATGCCATGTCTCGCGGCGAAAACCCTAACGGCCCAGTTTTCGAGCAAATTGCAAAATTCGTTTATGATTTGCTTATAAAGAAATCCGATGCCTACAAGCAAGAAGTG
Source organism: Alteromonas sp. BZK5 (assembly GCF_014349115.1). Classification (NCBI taxonomy): domain Bacteria; kingdom Pseudomonadati; phylum Pseudomonadota; class Gammaproteobacteria; order Alteromonadales; family Alteromonadaceae; genus Alteromonas; species Alteromonas sp. BZK5. Next base: position 40,363 of record NZ_JACSOE010000026.1, read on the forward strand.
CAAATGGTGTCAGACCTGCGCTACGCACAAATGTATAGCCCTGAGTCGTTTAGCCAATACCTTACTCAAGGCAGAAGAGGTGAGATTGAGCTAGTAAGTGCGCCTTCAGATAGCGATCCAATGCTTCGTCGCGTGCGCGCCATACAGGCAAAAGATGAACAATTTATAGATAGCCTTCAAGAAACCTATGATTCTTTTTGGGTAACCACTGAAGAGCCATACCGTAAGTACCAGAAAGAGACACTTCCTGAAGCCAAGAAAATCAGAGAACTTGAAGCAGAGCGCACCACACAACAAGTCACGGCAGGGTTATTCGCAGTCGCGTCAGTGCTTTTAGGCTCTAACTCTAGCTCAACGGCTGGTCAAGTAGCCGCTGCAGGTGCTGGTATTGCCGCAATTGGTACACTGAGCGAAGCAATCAAAACTAACAAAGAGCTTCACGCCCAACGGGATCTATTCGATGAAATGGGTCAAAACCTTGATATTCAGGTAGCCGATCAAATTGTTGAAATAGACAATCAACGAATTGAGCTTCAAGGCACAGCAAGCGAACAATACTACCAGCTTCGCGCTCGCCTTAAAGATATCTATGACATGGAATCCACACCAATGACTGCGCTATAAGCCCAGTCGTTGGTGTTATCAAAACCATTAAATAAGATATCTATTCTATTGTTAAGTTAGAGAGTAAAGGGTTACGCATGCCAAGCGTTGAGCAACAAATAGAGCAAAGCAGAGCAAAGAAAAAGGCACTCATAAAAAAGTCACTGCTCGGTTTTTCACTGGTCATGTTGATAGGCGTCGCAGGCGTGCTCCTTATCTCATATATGCCTACTGTCACATCGAACGTTACGGACGCCACGGATGACACAACAGCAGTACCCCAAACCGCAAAAGCTACACCCGCTGTGGAAGTTAATGCAGAAGAACGAAAAGCCCTTCAAATGGCGCTTAGCGAGTCAAAACAAAGTGTAAACGACTTGGTTAGTCGCGTTTCACACTCCCAGATGTTCTTAGAAAAAGCGAGTGAAGTTGAGCGCAAGTTGAATACTGCGTTTAATGAATATGGCGCGTCCAACTACAGCGCAGTTATAAATGCACTGGATGATATAAAGAGCTCAGTTGACACAATAAATACTGACTACGAAAACGCCTATACTCAACCTTATGAAGACGCCCTCCTTGCCTTCAATAACGGGAATGTTTCAAGCGCGTTTAACCTAAACAAAACGTCGTTAACGATAAACCCTGATTTCGAAAAAGCTAACATTTTGCAGCAACGCATTGATGTATTTGACGAGGTGCAAGACGCCTACGAGCAGGCACGCATTGGTAAGGTCGAGAACAACATCAGCAAACAGCGCGAAGCGTACGCAAAAATAGTACAGTTAGATCCTGCCCGTAAAGACGCACAGCAAGCACTTGATGCTATTAACCGGCAATTGCAAGACAGCCGATTTGATACGCTGCTAGCTCAGGCAAATCGAGCTATCGAGCAAGGTGACTACCCTGCTGCCGCAGAATTCCTCAATGACGCCAAAAGTCTAAAAGCTTCAAGCAGTGAGCTTGCCACCATTAGTAAAAAGCTCGCGTCTTTAATTGCTTCACAAGAGCAGCAGAAAATTGAAAATCAAGTCGCCTTGTTTGTCAGCGCAGATGAATGGCAAACCGTAAAGCTGCTAGCTAATAAAGGCCTCGCTAGCTTTCCAGCCAGCCCTGCTTTACTTGAGGCAAAACAAAATGCCGAAGCCATACTCGATGCAGAAAAAAGCTTGAGCGCTTACCAAAGGCGGCCAGAACGTTTATCGGATAACAACGTCAGAAATCTAGCCCTGCAAGACATTGCGCGAGCAGGTTCACATGCAGAAAAGAGCGCAAAACTGCGTGCCCAAATATCTTCACTTGAGCAAGTGATCGACAATATCAATCAGCCCCGTTCCGTAACAATAACGTCGGATAACGATACCTATATTAAGGTACTTGGAGTAGGCCTCGTGGGGGAAGTAAAAACAAAAACCATTCAGCTGAAACCTGGTACATATCGCATTGAAGGGAGCCGCGAAGGTTATCGCTCAACCATTCAAGAGATTGTTGTTTCACCGTCAGACACCAACCTATCAGTACATGTTGTATGTACTGAAAAAGTATAAGGACCTATCTAGTGAGCAGTATTGATGACGCCATTGCCAAAGGAAAGAAGCGAAGAAAGGGCGTTGCTATAGCTTCATTAATAGGACTGGCCGCCGTTCTCGTTGTTTATTTTGGCTGGCTGTTTCTAACCAAAGGTTATGCCTTTGCGGTTTCTCCAGAACGTGCAGCACAAAATCCGCAATTTGCTGTTTTAAGTGGTAGTGCGATGTTCATCAGTGACAAGCTTTACGTGTTTGGTAGCCATGCCAAAGTCCAGGTTTCGGCCCCAAAATATCAAGACGCCACGGTTGTTATTAACAACAACTCGCCAAGCACTATTAATGTTACGCTCGTTCCTTTACCCGCAAAAATCACCCTATCAACCTCCCCTTCGTTGAGTGAAATAACCTGGCATTTAAACGCTGAGAAAGTAGCGGTATCGAGAACCTACGTAACGGAATTAAAAAAGGGCAGCTACAGAGCGAGCGCCAGTCATCCGCATTATGAAACGGGTGAGATCCAATTTGATGCAGATATCGCGCAGGAAATTGAACAAGTTATTTCACTTTCTCCAGTTAAGGGCGCAATTAGCATAAACTCAAGCCCTTCTGGTGCCAATGTTTCCCTTGACGGTAAAGATATGGGTGTCACGCCACTTTCTATTAATATGAATGGCGGTAAGTACGAAATTGTCGTGACGAAGTCAGGGCTAGAGCCATTGGAAGACACCATTGAAGTCACTAGCCAACGCCCTAACCCGACAAGAAACTATAACCTTCAACCCCTTCAAGCACAGATAACAGTTTCGACAGACCCTCAAGGCGGCGTACTTACAGTAAATAATAAACCGACTGATACAAGATCTCGTGTGGATGCGAATACGCCACATATCGTCAAGTATGAAAAAACCGGATTCATTTCACAAAGCCAGCGGATCACGCTAGCTCCCGGCGAGAACAAAGCGCTTACCTTCAACCTTCAAGAAGAGCGAGGACAAGTGAATATAAGCGCGTCGTTAAGTGCAAAAGTTTTCATCGACGGTTCACCTAAAGGTCAAACGCCGCTTAATTTAACGCTTCAAGCTTTACCGCACACAGTAACATTCGAACGTGAAGGATATCGCAGTGTTACCAAGACTATTACACCTAGTGCAAACAAGCCGGTGAAAGTACACGCTGATATGCTTACAGAGTTTGAAGCAAGACGGCGTGAAGGTAAGCCGCTTTTTGCAAATACACTGGGTATTCAACTTTCGCTTGTTACACCCAAAGCCTTCACTATGGGCTCTCCTGCAAACGAAAAGGATCGCCAGCGCAATGAAACGCAAAGAGACGTATCTTTTTCGCGTAAATTCTGGATGTCTAATCACGAGGTTACTCAGGCGCAGTTCGCCGCGTTCGCAGGGAAAGGGCCTAGCAGCAAGCTACCGATCACGAATGTTTCGTGGAGTGATGCGGTTGCGTTTACAAATTGGCTAAGCGAGAAGGAAGGACTAACACCGTTTTATGTTGTTCAAAATGGCAGAGTAACGGGTATTGATAAAACCTCGAAAGGCTATCGTTTACCTACGGAAGCCGAGTGGGAATTCGTTGCAAAAATGAATCGCCGAGCATCACCAACAATCTTTGTTTGGGGTAATCAGTTTAGGCTTCGCGATAAACAAGGTAACTTCGCTGATGCATCGCTAAGTGGGAAACAGACCTTCATTTTAAAAGACTACGATGACGGATTTGTCGACAAAGCCCCTGTTGGTTCGTTCAAAGCTGAACGCGGTGGATTCTACGATTTAGATGGCAATGTGCGTGAGTGGGTCCACGATGTTTACCAGAATTCACCATCAAACCAGTCTGGTACTTTTGACGACTACCTAGGCCCTGTTGGACAAGGTAAACACGTAGTAAAAGGCGCGTCGTTTCAAACGGGTCGGCTTAAAAATATTCGCGCAAGCGCGCGCAGCGGTGAGACTGAACCTGCTGACGATATAGGCTTTCGCATAGCGAGATACGAGAATTAATATGAAAAAGAAACTGATCATTGCTGCAGTATTGTTGGCCATTGCGGGCACCGCAAGTGCGTACTTTGTATCGTTAGATTCGCCGCAAGACTTTCCAACTAACATTTAACTATCAAGGAATGATGATGAATAAAGAGAATACGTTGTCAATGAACCCCAGCTTTCTTGTAAGTGGCGGGGTCTTTCTATTTATATTTGCCTTGGTACATTTCCTATTTGCCGGTGTCATTCGCCCCGCGGCCGAAAAAGTCATGGCAACGGCTGGCACAGCGTCCCTATCCTCTTTCTGGGTTATTCTTAAAGATATCGAGCAACAGGTTTGTATCTCGCTGATGCTGTTTTGCATTTTCCTAATGGTTTACAAACTTTGGAAGCTGCTGGATGAAGAAGAGATTTACTCACGAGACTTACTGCCTGAGCACAACAAAGATACGCCACTAAATGTAGATAAAGCGTTAGATGAGCTTTCGTCTTCATCTTATAGCGACACCCCCGCATACAGCACGTGGATAAACTGCATTAGACGCTTTAAAAACACACAGAACGTGCAGCATGCTGCCGATGCAATCCACGCTTCGGTAGAAAATATTGCTGCCCAGCTTGAAAGTGGTAATAACGTGATTCGCTACATAATCTGGGCTATTCCTTCGATTGGTTTCGTTGGCACTGTTCGCGGTATTGGCGCAGCCCTTGCGCAAGCAGACGCAGCCCTGGATGGTGATATCGCGGGAATGACGGCTTCGCTGGGCGTTGCGTTCAACTCTACGCTCGTCGCGCTTTTTATATCGCTTATTCTAATGTTGTTAATGCACCTGTTAAATGGTCGCCAAGACACTATGGTAATTCGCACACAAGAGTCTTGTGAACACCACCTTCTGTCACACCTTCACAACTAATTAGGCGAGACAGTAATGCCTAAAGTGCGTAAAGCCGAAGACGGATTTAACCTGGCGTTTTTAGACGTTATGGCCTGTGGCCTTGGCGCGGTTATTCTTATTTTCATTCTGGTCGACTTTAAAGCGTTTACACCTACACCAACTGAAGAGAAAGAAAAATTAGAGCAGGAACTCGCCGCAGCAGAGCAAGAACAACAAAAACTCAAAAAGTCGATTGACGAGTTAAACGATAAAATTGCCCTTGAGTCAGCGAAACAAGACGATGCTCAGCAAGCGCAAGCAGATACAACGCAAGACCAGTCAAAACTACTGCAAGATATCTCTACAGAAATGGCAGTAGTGGCTGATCTTGAAAACCAGCTAGCCGCATTGTCTAAAGAAGTAGAAAAGTCAGCCAACATTCAAATGCAAGGTACCGGCGAACAGAATTACATCACTGGCATGAAAATAGAAGGCCCGGAAATAGGTCTGCTAATTGACAAAAGTGCGTCAATGATGGGCGATAACTTGGTGGATATTTTAGGCAAGTTAGCGTTGAGTGATAACCAGAAGGTCTCTACGCCGAAGTGGATACGCACCAAACGGGTAGCTCAATGGATGCTCGCGCGAGTCCCTTTAGAATCAAGAGTCACCGTAGTGACTTTTTCAGACACCGCTACCACACTAGGCCTTCGTGATGTAAATAGTGCCAAAGTCAGCGGCTCGATGAACGCCATAGTTAAAGACCTCGGTGCCGTCGTCCCCAATGGAGGAACAAACCTTCAAGAAGGTTTAAGCATTTTATTTAAGGCTAACCCAAACATCACCGATGTGTATATTGTCACCGATGGCCTTCCTACCTTGGGTGACGGACTACCTATGAGCTGCAAAAGCTTCATTAGTAGTAAAAAATCAATTTCATCAGATTGCCGTAAGACCTTATTTGTTGAAACCGTTAAGCGCGCTAAGAAAGGCGTGCATTACAATGTGATTTTGCTGCCCATTGAGGGCGATCCTTTTGCTTCACCTATGTACTGGGAATGGACCCGCGCAACAAGCGGCACTTTCCTATCACCTGCTCCGGAGTGGCCTTAATGCGCAAAATTCAACGAGCTCCCGTTGAGGTATTCAACATTGCCTTTCTCGACATAATTTCCTGTGCTTTCGGCGCCGTAGTCATGCTGGTGCTTCTGGCCAAAAATGGTACTGAAGACAGCGAGCGCGGCCCTAGTAACGTAAGCGTTCTTATTGACCAGGTATTACAGGCTCAAGTTGATGTTGAAACGCTCAAAGGCGCACTGTCAGATAAGCTACAAGAACTGAAAGCAGCACAAAGCAAAACCGCTTCCGTCACGGAACAGAAAGACAATTTAGACTCATCGATACCACGCGCACAACAAACCATTAATCAACTGAAGGACAAAGCTTCGTCGCTGCGTAACGAAATACGCCAAGCAACCGCTATGTTAAATACGCCGAATCCGACAGATACGCCTGACGATGATGTTGGTGGAATTCCCACCGATGCTGAGTACGTTATTTTTGCTATCGATAACTCGGGTTCCATGTCCTCTGGCAGTGGTTGGAATCGCGTGATCACCATCGTAAACGACATTTTAAAAAACCATCCTAAAATGAAAGGTTTTCAGATTATGTCTGCTGACGGAAGCTTTATGTTTTCCAGTAGAGCTGGGCAATGGCTAGATGACAGACAAACAATGAGAGATACCGCAATGAGCCAAATGAAGAGCTTTAAAGGAGGGGCGAGTCAGCCTGAAGCGGGGATCCTTAAAGCCATCAAGCTGTATAAAAACACCAAAGGGCGCGTGAGTCTTTACGTGTTTGGTGATGATTATCAAAGGCCGAATTTAGATCAGATTGTAAGTCAGATTACCCAAGCTAACCAAGGTGCCAATGGACAGCCTGTTATTCGTATACACGGCGTAGGCTTTAGCCGAAGTAATGGAAACGCACAGCGCTTTAGTGCATTTATGCAGGCGGTAGCGAAGCGAAACCGAGGCGCTTTCATCGGCCAATATTTTTAGTCTCTATTGGCCGATGAATCGCCTCGTTGGCCAAGGTTTTATCTGTTTCGGCCATACTGTTCGTGTGACGACACCCAGTCTGACGAACTTATGGCTGATGCTAGTGATATCTCTCCAGCCAACACCACAGACGCCACAATTTCTGCAAATTTATACACGCGATCTCGCCCGTAGCAATCCAGCAACTCTAAGCACTCGCGCTGTGTACCTATTCCTGTACCACCGCCATACGTCGCTACGATGAGCGATGGAATGGTAATAGACACGTACAGGTCACCGTCGTCTGTTAATTCTGAATACATCATTGCCGCCGACGATTCAGATACATTTGCAACATCCTGCCCTGTGGCGATAAACATAGCAGTAATACCGTTTGGTGAATGCAGACCCGTGTTATTCACACCGGACAAGAAAGATCCTACGCCAGCTACACGGCCGTGATAATCTATCTGTTTGGGGTCTACGCGCATTACTTCTAATAAATGTTCGCGTTTAATAGTGGCTTCAGCTGTCACCCGTTTACCACGGGTACGCATAATATTTATTTGTGAGGCCTTTTTGTCTGTAGCAAAGTTAGACTCAAGGTAGAAATTCTCTATCCCCTCATAATGATCGAGTATCCACCCGCATGCTGCGAAGGTAGCACGGCCAACCATGTTTTGACCCGCTGCGTCACCGGTCTTAAAGTTAAAACGCAAAAACGCAAATTTGTTCGATAGGAAATGGTCGATATACGTCAGCTTAGCAATACTTGAGGTCGCTTCTGCTTCTTCTTTAATCTTCTCAAAGTTTGCTTTAATCCACTTAACGAAATCTCGGGCACCCCGTGCATTTTCAAAAATAAATACAGGGGCTCGCTGCATAGCATCGTCGACGACCGTTGCCGTTACGCCACCGCTCATGTTAAGCAGCTTCATGCCTCGGTTATACGATGCCACCAGCGTACCTTCGGTTGTCGCTAACGGCACGACAAACTCCCCTTGTGCATGCTCTCCGTTTATCTTCAACGGCCCTGCAATACCGATAGGAACCTGCGCCACGCCAATAAAATGCTCAATATTCCCCTTAAGTGCTTGCGGATCGATTGAGTACTTACCTACGTGATCAATTTTCTTTCCGGTGGCGCTTTCGAAATATTCTTGGCGTGTTTTTATAATACTTTCGCCGTAGTCATCCATGTCGTCACGAGGAATAAAAGCGCTGCGTTGTCCTGGCGCAGTAATATTGTCTTCCACTTCAAATTTAAGCTTTCCAAAAGGCGAAGCAGAAAAGCAAATACCCAGTTTTCGCTTTTCTGGGCACGGCGCTTCATCAATATCTAAATGCACGGTAATGGTTTGACGCAAGCCAAAGGGCTCTCCGTCTGATTTATTTAATGCTTCTACGGAAATACTGGAGTCGGGAGTTAACTGGAGTGAAATTTTATGCTCTGGAATTTTTTCGCCATCAAGAGATATCCACTTTACTTCTTTAATGGTTGCGTCTTTCAATCTGTTTTTCAGAGAAAAAGATAAGCCTTTATCTGTCTTCGTAAGACTTGCGCGTGTATAGAGTTGCTTTAAAAGTATGCTGGGCACAAACATGAGGCTTCCTTCTGTGTGTTTTTACCGTGTTATTTTCATATTCCTTTGTTTTTTATAGCACATTCTTTATACAGCTCTATGACTTCTTTGTATTTTACTGGCAATTATTTGTGTCTGAATCACTTCTAAATTTGAGCCAGCCGCTTTCAAAAATGCGCCAACACCAGTGAAACCGTGTGCTACTGAAATATAGACCTTAGCAGTAATTCATCAAGTTCCCAACCCACCTAAAGTGAACACCGTCACCGCAGTAATGTTGACCACAAGGTGTCTGGTAGTAACAAAACGGAGGCGTCATGGACTGTGATGCCAAGGAGAAAAAGCCTAAACGGAAGTGGCAGCCAGATACCTTTAACGTGGTTTAACCAAAGCGAGATAAATACAAAAAAGTCAATAACACAAGGAATGGAAATGAGAACAGGGCTGTTTAGAAAGGAAGTCATTGATGAGCAATCAAATGCAGTTGAAGGGCGTTTTTTGATGACACCGCAGCCTGTTTATTCTGCCATTGCAGGATTGCTTGTTGTTTGGATTGTGGCGCTCATAATTTATTTAAATACCGAGAGCTATTCACGCAAGACGTCAGTAAGTGGATGGCTAGAACCAAGCCACGGCGTGTTTAAGCTTTATGCAGATGCAAGACGTGGAAAAGTGCTGGAGGTGTTAGTCAGCGAAGGGCAGTTAGTTAATAAGGGAACACCGTTAATAACGATTAACTACAGCAGCGATGATGCATTAGGTAACAGAGTTAGTACGCAACTGCTTATGGAACTTGAAGCGAAGCAAAGTCGAACGCATCAAAGTATTCAACGCCTTCGCGCGTTACATCATGCACAGCAACAACGATTAGAAGAGCAGCTAGTCCAAGCCAAGCAAACATTATCAGCTTTAAACGCAATTGTTGAACTGTCTCAAGCTCAGTGGGCATTGGCTTTTAAGCAGTGGGAAAAAGCACAAACCTTATTAAGCCAAGGGCACTTAAGCCAAGCAGACTTTGAAAACCGTACTCTCCAACGACTAACCGCTGAGCAACAACTCACGTTAGCCCAAAAAGATCAAAATGACGAACGGGCAAAGATAACAGCACTTAATCATGAGCTTGTCACTTTGCCTCAGCAACAGGCCAATGAAATCGCGAACGTGGAGAACACCTATAGCGACCTTACTCAACAAATCGTGAGCCATAAAAGTAACGCAGAGGAAACAATTTATGCGCCTCATAGTGGCGTGATATCAGGTCTTCACGTAAAGACGGGATATACCATTGATAGTTCTCGCCCGCTTCTTACTTTGCTTCCTAAAAACGCCGACATTCAAGCGCGCATCGCCGTTCCGGTGCGTTCTGCAGGATTTTTACGCAAGGGCCAGGCCTTACATATTCGATATGACGCTTTTCCCTATCAAAAGTTTGGCGTGCAGTCTGGCGAGATAGTAAAAATCTCTCCTTCGCTTGTGCTACCTGGTGAGCTTACGGATGTGCCCATTTCAATAAGCGAACCTGCCTATCTTGTTACTGCAAAGATCACCACCGATGAGATTATGGCTTATGGAAACAATATTTCATTGAAAGCTGGGATGACATTTTCTGCAGACGTAGATCTAAGTCAACGTACGTTGATGGAGTGGTTAATGGAACCACTGTATAGCATTACTGGGAAGCTGTAATCATGATGAACATTACGCACCCACTTTCAACGCAAAGCCTTTATACAAAAAAGCGTGTGCCCGTTGTACTACAAAGCGAAGCAGCTGAGTGTGGACTTGCTTGTATGACTATGATTGCGCAGTACTATTCTGATAAACGTGATCTAAATGCTCTACGTCAGACTATGTCTGTGTCTCTACGAGGCACTACGTTAAAAGACGTAATGCACATTGCCAGTGATTTGGGTTTCCAAACCCGCGCCATCAAGATAGAAATGGAGCACTTAGCGCAATTATCTTGCCCTGCAATTCTACATTGGAACATGAATCACTTTGTTGTATTAACTAAAGTGAAGGGAAAAACCCTTACCATTCACGACCCCGCGCTTGGAGAAAGAAAACTCACTTATTCTGAGGCGTCGAAGTACATTACCGGTATTGCACTTGAAGTCACGCCTAGCGACACATTTAGTCCCAAGAAGTCCGCGCCACGTTTGGGTCTTAGTCAATTCTTCACTCGAACAACAGGATTTAAGCGCAATCTTCTAACCCTTTTTGCGTTATCGATTGTGTTGCAGTTATTTGCACTTGCTTCACCCTATTACATGCAAACAGTCGTAGATGATGTATTGATTTACAACAACGATGCATTACTGAAAGCGCTGGCAATAGGGTTTGCCCTGCTACTAATAATAGAAACTTTTACTAGCGGGATAAGAAAGTTCGTTATTCTGTCGGTGTCGTCTCGCCTTCAGCTTCAAATGTCGGCGTCGGTATTTAAGCACTTATTATCGCTTCCCTTGGACTACTTCGACAAGCGACATATTGGCGATGTGGTATCCCGCTTTGGCTCACTGGCGAGTATTCGTGAGTTCCTAACCACCGGCCTGGTTACTGCGCTGTTAGACGGGCTCATGGCAGTGATCACACTAGCAGTAATGATTTTATATTCGCCCAAACTCACTCTGGTTGTAGTGGCAATCATGCTTGCCTACCTCGCCGTTCGTCTTGGACTGCTGCCGTTTATTAAACGTCTTACCACTGAACGCATTGCGCTTGCAGCATTAGAACAAAGTCACTTTATGGAAAGCGTACGCGCTATCCTACCTATTCGCGTATACAGCCAAGAAGTACAGCGCCACGGACAGTGGCAAAACAAGCTTGTCGCCACGCTAAACAAAGACATCACTCTTGGAAAGATCAACATAGGCAGCGCACTGACCAATCAGCTATTGTTTGGCGCTGAAAATTTGGTCGTTGTGTATATTGGTGCCAGCCTGGTTATGGAAGGAACCCTTTCGATAGGGATGCTGCTGGCATTTATGGCGTACAAAGCTCGCTTTGTCAGCGCATTAGATGGCGTAGTTAACAAGCTGATTGAGCTTAGTATGTTAGGTGTTCACTTCAACCGCTTAAGCGACATTTTACTTACATCATCACAACAGAAGCCTCTGTCGTTAAAAACTAAGGACGATACATTTGAAAAACAAAGCGTTCATTTTAGCAATGCAGACGTTCCCAACTCATCCACGTCCAACTCACTTGCACCTAACGTTTTAACGCCTGATGGCGCAAGTACGCCCTCGCTTCTTGATGCCAAAACTCGCCCTATAGCGCTTAAAGCGACGGCGCTCAGTTATCGCTACAGTGAAACCAATGCATGGGTGTTTAAAAATCTAATCTTCTCGGTACATAGCGGAGAGATCGTCGCAATCACTGGCGATAGCGGCTGTGGAAAAAGCACAATGCTTAAGTGCCTGATGGGACTGTACCCTGTTTCTGAAGGCAATATCGAACACCCAAGCTCTACAAACCCAGTCATCGCGTCAGTGCTTCAGGAGGATACCTGTTTAAGCGGCACCATCGCGCAAAATATCTGTTGTTTTGAAGAAGCTCCCGACCTCAAGAAAATGGTTTACGTCGCTCAGCTTGCCTGTATCCATGAAGACATCATGCAGATGCCTATGCAATACCACTCCTTGGTCGGTGATATGGGTAGCAGCTTAAGTGGTGGTCAAAAACAGCGTCTGCTTCTTGCAAGAGCGCTTTACCAAGAGCCAGACATTTTATTTTTAGACGAAGCAAGCAGTCACCTAGATATGGAAAACGAGGCTCAGATAAATCATCACCTTAAGTCTCTAAATATGACGCGAATTATTGTGGCACATCGGCCTCAATCAATTGCCATGGCAGACAAGGTTTATCGTCTGGAAAACGGCAACTTACATCTATGCCCTCCCACTGAAGTAACAGGAAGCGCAACATCAGGTAAACACGGAGAAACACTATGAAAACACATGAAATCAGAGAACCCGCAGTATTGATGACAGCAGCTGAACGCATGCAAATAGATGCGAACGGCATTACCGCCCGGAACAGCGTTATCCCCATTGACTGTTTATCAAAACGCGAACTACAAGTTGCACACAAAATAATGGAAGGACGCTCAAATAAGGTTATTGCCTCAGAGCTATTCATCAGTGAAAGGACCGTCAAATTTCACTGCGCCAACATTTACAAAAAGCTCAACATTAGCAACCGTTCTGTGCTTATTGCCTGCTGTTTTAGAACCCTTTACCAAGAAGTGGCTTCGCTGTAAGCGTGTCCACTTCATTACTCACCACGCCACTACAAGGAGCGTACATTATGAAAAACCATCCATTAACTCAGAACCAACCAGCAAATACTAAGCTTGCTACCGTTGCTGAATCTCAGCTATTTGAGGTATCCGGCGGACTACGAGCTCGCCTAAGTGAAAGTGTGCCGGTAGTCGGTCCAACACCTAAAGAGCCCGTTTACATAACCATGGCTATTGGTGAAGGCGGCGGCAAACTACCTGATATTTTGTCGTAACTTACCGCTTATCAAAGTCAACACATGGATACGGTTTAGACAGTATCCCATGTGTTGCTTTAAGGGCTACTAGATTCTATGAACACTTAAAACGCTAGCAAGGAACGCAAATGCACGTCGCACTACTAGGCAGTGAGCAAGACCCACAAATTCAACATATAGCCAAAGCACTTCACCAAAATAACACGCCCTTTTATTTCGCCAATACGCAACATTTTGGTTCTACTTGGAAGATCAGCTATGACCCTGACTTCGATGACGGGCTAATTCATTTCAATTCGCCTTCACTTTGCGACCAACCTAGAGTTACGTTCTCGAATACCCAGGCCGCTTATTGGCATGAGTACCTACCTGGCATACCGCTAAAAGCCCCTCGTGATAATGCTAAAAACGATGCCAGTGCAGATGCTCAAACACAAGGTGATAGACCTCATGATGGTGAATCTACTTTGCTAGAAAACGCAGGGTGGGTTGAGCAGGAGCGAGCAAGTACGCTACTTTGCTGGTTCAGCTATAGCGACATTAAATGGGTGAACTCTATCGACGCTGTTCGAAGCCACCAGTGTAAACCTTATCAATCGCGTATTGCTGGCAAACTAGGAGCACATATTCCCTACACCTTTGTTGGCAATGCACCCGAGGTTGCTTCGCAGTTTTGTAACAATATGCGAGACGTTATTTACAAGCCCGTACGCGGCGGTCGAACTGCGCAGTTTGTGAATAAACAACCAAACATGCGCCCGTTACTCAATGCGCTTTTAGGTGAACGCCCTGTTACCTTTCAAAAATATATTGCAGGCGTGAATGTACGAAGCTATGTGCTTGGCAATGACGTACTCAGCGTACAAATCGACTCAAGTGAATTAGATTACAGGAATGACGACAATGCGAGCGTATCGGTGATCCTAGTCCCCAGCGACGTTAAGCAGTTAGCTATCAAAATATGCAAAGCATTAGGTATGCACTGGTGTGCTATCGACTGGCGTAAAAGTGCGAAGGGAAAATACTTTTTTCTAGAGGCCAACCCCAGCCCTTACTTCCTAAAAGTAGAGAACGATACCGGTCTAGATATAACAGAAAAATTGGTAGCACTGCTGGTGAAGACTTCGTAGTAGCAAGCAGGACGTTTAGAGGCTAATTGGGTTTCCAAAACAAATTTGCGATTGTTTAGAAGCCTTTACGTAATCATTGACAATACCCCAACAACCTATCAATATGATAGGATGAATTTCAAAAGGCATTCATGGCTAATCACAATCCCCAAGGAATTAATGAATTCCCTCTTACAGAGGAAACTGCCAGAAAAATAATGAATGACCTCGCAGAAAACTATACTCACCGGATTCGGTGGACTAAACATGTTAAACAGCGCATGCATGAGCGAGGAATCACTACAGGTCAGGTGATCACTTTATTAAAAAGTAAGCACTCAGTATTTAGAGAGGGGCCATATCTTGATATTTCTGGAGATTGGAAATTTAATTTGAAAGGTTTAGCTGCGGGCAAAGTTATCGAACTCACTGTTGCACTTAAAAATCATCATGATAGTCCAATGTCATTTCTAATTACTGTATGGATAAGTTGAGAGGGTAAAATGTACCATTACACTGAAAGCGGGTTATCAAATGTATACCTGAAAAACGGTGTTACCGTTGAAGTTGTAGACGGTGAAGAATATACAAGCATTGACGATATGAACGGTCTTCATAGTGCGATAGCACAGACAATTGTTAATACCAACAAGCCTCTTGCTCATGATGAGTTTAAATTCTTACGTGTAGAACTAAATGTTTCTCAAAAAATGCTGGCGAATCGTTTCGGTGTTGATGAACAGACCATTGCGCGTTATGAGAAAGGTCAAACAAAAATTCCACGGACAACAGATGCTGCCTTAAGAGCCTTATACATGGAAAGCCAAGAGAAGAATAATCCCGTAAGTTACTTTCTTGATTTACTAGCAAATACCCAAGCGGAAGAAGCTGCAAAAATAATTCGTCTTGAAGAAGTCGAAGACCATTGGGAAAAAGTAGAATGGTAAAAAAGCCGACTTAACGTCTAATGCCGATCAGTTAAGAAAATTTTCATGATCGGTTGACCGATCTTTTTAAGGCTTCAAAATCCGATATCAGTCTCTGGTATCGGAT
>NZ_JACSOE010000027.1:0-54327 GCF_014349115.1 Alteromonas sp. BZK5
GCAGCTCAATTGAGCTGCTTTTATTTTTTAGCCAAGTAACGGAAACCTACAAACGTAGACCTTTACTGTCGTTATCACAAAAACGAAGGTCTTCTTATCGAGACCGGTTCGCATGAGTCTAATAAAGTCTTAGTTCACATAGCCTTCATTAGCTTTCACTGTAAGTGGGTGATAGCCCGGTTTCGCTTCTTCAAATGCGCGTTTAGCAAACGCCTTGCCTTCAGGTGTTTTTGATAGCTCGCGATAAAGGGGCTTAACAAGCTTATTGCGCCCTATCGACACCAAGTAGCTATACAAACGATCATAGGCAGGCTGATAGTTATTCTCTACTGCGATCATCAACCAGCTATGAGCAATTTCGTTGTTTTTAGTCGAGGTGAGTGAAAACGCTGAATCTAGCTCAGCCAGCTGTGCGCTGCTTAGCGATTCGGGCATGTTGTTTAGAAAATATAGCCACTCGTGTACAGTCCACTGCGCGGTTTCAATATCCGCCGCTTTCACGTCGCCAGAAAGCCAAGCGCTTCGTGTGTCATCGATTTTAGTGAACGCATCAGATTCTGGCTGTGGCGCTCCCTCGGGAATGCCTGGTTCAAAAATCCACGTTTGGATGCGCTCCGCGTCTAGCTTATCTGGATACTGCTTTAACAAGGTATCATCTAAATAAGCAATAAACGTGTCGGTAGTAATGCTCTTAAAAGCAAAGTCTTTAAAGTACTGCATTAAGAAAGCATCAAAGTTTTCTCGACCAATCTTTTGTTCAATTTCACGTAAAAACAGTGCACCTTTTTCGTACGGAATATTTGAGAAAACATCATCTGGATTACGACCACGAAGGTCGATCGCCAGGATTTCATCATCCTCTTCTAGGGCTGCAACATCGTTCTCCAGGTCTTGATAACCTAGTACTGCTTCTTTTTTGAAACGATCATGACCGTAGATCATTTCCATAATTCGGTAGGTTAAATAGGTCGTAAAACCTTCGTTTAACCACAGATCGCGCCATGTAGCGTTTGTTACTGTGTTACCAGACCAGCTGTGTGCAAGTTCATGAGCAATCAGAGACACCAAGCTTTTATCACCGGCGATAACTGTAGGTGTAATAAACGACAAGCGAGGGTTTTCCATGCCGCCAAAAGGGAATGAGGGCGGTAGAATTAGCAGGTCGTAACGATCCCATTGGTAAGGTCCATAGGTTTCTTCCGTTACCTCTAACATTGCCTCGGTATCTTCGA
This sequence comes from Alteromonas sp. BZK5, assembly GCF_014349115.1. Classification (NCBI taxonomy): domain Bacteria; kingdom Pseudomonadati; phylum Pseudomonadota; class Gammaproteobacteria; order Alteromonadales; family Alteromonadaceae; genus Alteromonas; species Alteromonas sp. BZK5. The sequence goes on from NZ_JACSOE010000027.1 coordinate 1,233, forward strand.
ATTCCTTCGCCGCACTTTCAAGTAGCGCAGGCTCAGCATACACACCAGTACGCTCACCCATAGCTTTAAACTCCAAATCACCTATGGCTAACGCAATAAGGTAAGAAGGAATAGGCTGCGGCATATTGAACTCATATTCGCCATCGCGCTCGGTGGTTGGGTCGTTAGACGCACTCATTACCGCTAATAACGATTCAGGTGTTTTTATGGTTGCGTCATAGGTTACGCGCACTTGTGGCGAGTCTTGAAGCGGAATAAAGCTTCGTGCGTGAACTGCTTGCGCCTGTGTAAACAGGAATGGGTGCTTCTTACCTGCCGTTTGCGCTGGCGTTAACCATTGTACGCCAGAGGCTTCGGGTGAAGTTGAATACGCTACCGTTACTGAGTTTGCCGCACTTGGTAGAGTAATCGTAAGAGGCGTGCCTAAATCAGGGTCAGTCTCTCCCATTTCAAAGGGAACACTTTCTCCCTCTACGCTAACACGCTCAATCTCTAACGCTCGCGTGTCCAATACTAGCGTATTGTTTTCAGGCTTCGTACGCTCAACATCGAGGGTCACTTCACCAACGAGCTGCTTCGACTCAAAGTTTGCGGTTAAATCTAAGCTTAGGTGCGTAACCCGAATTTCATTAGGGTTAGCAAATGAGTGGTAATCTACACCAGAAGCAATACCTGCATCGGTGTGCTTAGCCGCATCTGCACTAGACTCCGAAGTAGACGCAACGGCTTGCTCGTTTTCTGTATTTGGTGAACTTGAACTGGTGTTATCACTGCACGCGAGCAACACGGGCGCGCATACGAATGTAGCCAGTAATCCGTATTTTTTCATATAACTTCCTAAAGGATGATTGATACGATCTCAGTGTATCAATCTGTTATATGACTGGCGACTCTAATTCGAAGAGCTGCGTTGTAACTGCGCTATATTTCGAAAAGCAGTAAGGGTTGACGTGAATAAGTGCAGGATAGCTACGCCATCTGACGAAGGCGCAGCTATCCGACAAGGGCATTAACTATTTGCGTTAACCGCTGACTCGTTTGCCGTTTAATTAAGCAAGGCTAATATCTACTTCAATGTTACCGCGGGTCGCATTTGAGTATGGGCATACTTGATGCGCAGTTTCCACCAAGCCTTGCGCTTGTGCTTTGTCCATATCGCCCAAATCTACCGTCAGTTTTACTGCAATAGCAAAGCCTTGTTCAATAGGTCCAATTGCAACGTTGCCAGTTACACTAATGTCATCGGCCAGCTTAATTTTTTGCGATGCAGCCACATGCTTAAGTGCACCGATAAAGCACGCCGAATAGCCCGCTGCGAACATTTGTTCAGGGTTCGTGCCTTCTCCACCTGCACCGCCCAATTCTTTAGGTGTAGAGAGTTTAAGGTCTAGCTTACCATCACTTGATTTCGCTGTTCCTTCACGACCACCCGTTGCTGTTGCACTTCCGGTATAAACGACTTGTTGAAGTTTATGCATGTTACTCTCCTCATAGGTTTATTTAAACAACTACTTTGCATGCAAAATAAATTATCACCAAACCAACTTGCAGATCAAGTGTTTTGTATGCAAAATATTATTGTTAAGAAAAAGCCTTACCGATAAGGGTTAAGCATCATGTCAGAATTATTGAAGTTGGAAAATCAGCTTTGCCACCGTTTTTATACGCTGTCGAATGCATTCACTCGTGCTTACCGCCCCCTTCTTAAAGCGCTGGATATCACCTATCCTCAATATGTGACTTTAATGGCGCTATGGGAAAACGATGGCATTACTATTGCCGAGCTTCTGGAGAGAACGGCCATAGACGGTGGTGCTATGTCGCTGATTCTCAAAAAGCTACAAGACAAAGGCTTTTTAGTTGTCACTAAAGATAAAGCCGACAAACGCGTTAAGCGCGTTCAACTCACTGAAACGGGCAAGAAGAAGAAAGCCATAGCAGAAGACGTGCCTGTGCAAATGCTCTGCAAGCTTAATGGCATGACTGCAGATGAAAGCCGTACGTTAAAAGTCCTACTGGACAAATTAGGCGGCTGTTTTGAGAATGCAGATTTAAACTAGTCCGGATAGATAATCACCACTCAGCCCTACATTCCCAAGCATTGCTAGGAAACTTGCCAGCGCCTTGTGAGTAGGCAATTATCTATGCGTATTGGTATTTTAACCTCTTTTTGTAATCTGATTGTCATCAGATTTTTGACGTTTTCTGTTATTATTTTCGCATTGAGCGAACAAGTGTGCGCTATAATTGTCCTAATGGACGTAGTAGGGAAAATGCTGAGCTGCACGTTTCAATTGAAAGCGTTAGTCGCTGAAATGATCGCATGTCTTATCGAGAAAGTGCGACAAGAGGCTTTAAGGGCATTTACTACCCATTATTCTTAGAAAGAAAAAAAAACAGGAGCTGTGATGATCCAAGAACAGATTCAGACACAGGCTGTGCCGCAATCAAAAAGCATTCCTGCAAAAGCCTACTCTGTACTGGAAGAGTGGCTGAACAGTATTAGTCATGGGGTTGGCTTTATTGCTGCTATCGTGGGTTTAGTATTTATGTTGTATCGAGCGGAGGATACGCTCGCGTTAACCACTGCGGCTATTTACGGCTCTACCCTCATTTTAGTGTTCTTAAGTTCAACCCTTTATCACGCCATTTCTCATCAAAAGGCAAAGGGGTGGCTTAAGCTATTTGACCATAGCGCGATATATTTGTTGATAGCGGGTACTTACACACCTTTATTGCTGGTTTCAATTGGTGGCGTATTGGGTATCACAATGACGGCTATTGTTTGGAGCTTGGCAATAGGTGGCGTGGCGTTTAAGCTCGTCGCGCAGCATCGCTTTCCCAAGGTATCCGTGATGACTTACTTGCTTATGGGCTGGATTGCACTAGGTCTTATCTACCCTCTTTATGTTGCGCTTCCCGGTGCTGGCCTTTGGTTATTGGTAGCAGGCGGGCTGTGTTTCAGCGTAGGTGTGTGCTTTTACGTGGCAAAAAAGGTAAAGTACACCCATGCAATTTGGCACATGTTCGTGATTGGCGGATGTAGCTGCCACTACTTTTCAATTTATTATTTTGTCGTTTAACAAAAGGCCCAAATTAAGCTGCTATGCCAAAACCATGTAAAAACTTATGCTAACAAACAAGCAAGACGCCGAGAAAAAGGAAAACAGCACTACGTTGACACCAGGTATTGCGTGGTTTTCACTACACGCAGGACAAATATGCTTGGGTAAAAAGCCCGTTGAAAGTGACTTTGAACGCCTTAAGTCACTGGGTGTTACCCATATTGCAACGGTTCAGACCAGTGAAGAACATGCGCCAGTTATACGCGACAATTCTGTTGCAGCTGGGCTAGAGTGGCTATGGGTTCCCTTTGTACATCCATCGTCAGAATCGCCTACTGAGGATACGCATCTTCATCAATACCTTCATGAACTATCTCAAATGTTGACCGAAGGAGCGAAGATATATTTACACTGCGACGGTTCACAGCACCGCTGTAGTTTATTGTTTTACGCCCTTTGCCACTATTGCCGCGTTCCATCCAATAGTGCATATAACGCTCTGCATAGCTTTGGCGCTAGTGCGGCAAATAACCTTAAGAGATCTGAACTCACATGGGCAGCAGAATTAGGGCATATTGCACCTAAAATGTAGGCCAATAAAAAGCGCGCCTTCGTTATCAACGTTCATTAACGAAGGCGCGCGTGCTGTTTTAACAAAGCAAAGCGTTTATAAGTGCGCCGAGCTTATTTATTTAAAACTGATAAATATTAGCGTTGGTGAGAAGTTTATTCGCGTCTATTTTTTCTTGAACACAGCGCACTATATCAGCACGAGTAAATACATAAATTCGGTCTTTGCGCTCGCGGCTCTCGTCCATCTCAAAATCTTTCAGCACCATGCTGATATGTTCATTTTCCGGCAGACCGCGTAAGCCTGACCCAAATCTGCATAAGGTCTCGCTCATGCCCGACTCAAAACCGGCCAGAAACGTTTTGTAAGCTTGCTGCTGCTGCGCTTTACGCGCCTCCATTTGTTTAGTCTGCTCTTTTTCAATTGCTTTAAGCTCATCCTTCATGCTTTTTTCTTTCGCTTCTAATTGCTTAAGCTGCTCTCCAGACTGCTCTTTTTGCACGAGTAATTCTTTTTTTCGCGCCTCGTCAGCGTGACGCAATTCGAAGGTAATATCTCGCAGTTCACGCTCTACTTCTCTTGCTTCCCAGGCAAGTTCACGCTGCATGTTGCGCAAGTCGCGTAAGCGACTATTGTTGTCAGCAAACGCCTGAGAAAAACGATGGCTGGTTTCTTCTGCGTAAGCTTCCCACTCTCTGGCTGCTTCAAACACAATGTCATCAACATCACTAAACGAATTTGCAGACGGAACTGGTGGTGCAGGCGGTGCAGGTGGTACGGTGGCAACTAATCCTTCTACCAGCGTTTCTATCTCTCGTACCCAGTTACCGCTTTGGCCTCTTACTGAAAAAGTAAATACCGCCCCCTGCCCAGCAAGATAGCTGGTTTCAATTTGACTCACTCTCCAAGAATCAGTTGCGGCATTTTGTCGTAAGGACGTTTTGAGTACCCCAGACATTATTTCTAATTCATTCGATAGCGTGTCATATTTTTGCGCACTTTGTGCGTTCGCAAGACCACCAGCAGCAGAGCAAAGTAGTAAAGCAGTTAATAAACGTTTCATAATTTCACCTAATTACATTAATCATCTAGCGACGACTGTGGATTGTTTGTTTCATATGGCATGGTTAATGGCACTTCAGAACGGCTGTTAGATAAACTTACCGCGCTGTACCCTATTTCAATGTCATCAATTTCATCCTGGAGACGCGTAAATTGGCGTGCATAGAATCTTTGATCGTCAATACGCTGCTCGTTGATAAATTTAATAAGCTCGGCAAAGTCGTGTTTGCGTTCTTCTCTACTCGACGCTAACAAATACTTAGTAAGCTCTGCACTGCTTTGTTGCTGCTGTGTAGATAGCGCCTGAGCGTATTCTTTGAATAGTGTTTGGTTTGCTTGTTGATAGAAATCACGTTGCTCACCTAAAGCTTTAGCGACTTCTTGTGTCACGCGCTGCTCAACCATTTCATCCACTGTGTTGGCGCTTTTGTTTGAAAACGTAAGCGCTATACCGTTATCGCTATACGACAGCTTTGCGCCGGTGAGTACGGCTAACAGCGCACACGCCGACATGGCCATGGCACACGCTGGCAAGCTAAACCAAGACGACAGCGAACGTGGTTCATCTTTCTTAAAAAAGGTCTGTTCTTTGTCCCACTGGGGAAGTGCCGGAGCAACGAAGCTTGAGCTTGCGCTGTTCAAACGGGCGCTATTTTCTACCGCCTGCGCGAACTCAGCATCTGAATCACACAACGCGTTAAACTGCTTTTCTTGCTCGCTATCAAGCGAGTTGTCCAGATAAGCTGAGAATAAGGCTTCTTTGTCATATAAGGTCATTATTCCAACTCCAACTTCAACTTTGCTAAGGCTGCGTAAAGTCGCGACTTAGCGGTATTTACTGAGATATCCATTTGCTGTGCAATTTCTTCGAACGTGAAGTGGCCGAAGAACTTCAATTCCACCACCGCCTTTTGGCACAAAGGTAGGGTCTGCATAGCCTGCGTTAATGCTCTACTCTCTCTGTCGCTATAAAGCTGCATTTCAGGGCATGGCGCACCGCAAAGTGGCGCCTGTATATCGTCAATGTCAGAATGCGGCTTTCGCTTGCGATACAGTTCAACGCAGCGACAGTGGGCAATGCGATAGAGCCAACTTTTAAAACTGCCCTCACCTTTAAAACAAGCAAGACTGCGAAACACAGAGATAAAAATCTCCTGCATTAAATCTGCTGCATCATGGCTATTCCCTGTCATTCGAATACCGTATTGATACATAGCGGTTTCGTAGCGAGATATAAGCGTAAACCACGCTTTTTTATTACCCCTTAATGCCTGTTCCACGAGTTTTTCATCTCGTTTATTAAACACGCCGTTCCCCGTTTTTACGCTCTGTTTTTTTACTTAACCATTAAGTCGATAAGCTTTGCAAAAAAGTTTGTTTAATTGATAAATAAATTGTCATTTAGGGAATAACGCCAATGAAACTGTGCTTTAAGCGAAGGCTGAAGAACTTCTTTGGGGTTGGTGCACAAGACAATACTTGATGTCAGCAATAAAAAAGCGGCTGAACCTATAGGCTCAACCGCTTTAGCTAACTATGAAGGGAAGCGCGCTCAGCGCCAAGCTTATTTTAACGTGGGAATAGGCAGCAGTGGCGAGATAATTTCACCAATACGACGAAACAGCTGCATACGTGTAGTGCCTGAACGCCATACTAAGCCAATCTCACGAAACCCCTGCTCTTCAGCGGGGAAGCTCTTAAGACCCGTGTGCTCAAGAATAGACTGGTTTATCGCAAGTTCAGGTAAGAAGGTGTAGCCCATTTTGCTATTCGCTAATTGCACCAAGGTATATAAGCTGCTTGCCGCTACGCTGCTAATTTGGTCGCTGTGCTGAAGATTGCACGCACTTACCGCATGCCCGGTCATACAGTGCTCTTGCTGAAGTAAGAAAATACTCTTTTTCGGCAAGGTTGAAATGTCGACAGGATTAGGTAGTTGCTCAGCCATATCTTTGTGCGCTATAAGATGGAACGGGTCATGCCCTAAGACCATCTGTTTACACCCTGGTGTTTCCATTGGCAACGCTAGAATAAGTAAGTCTAATCTGCCGTCGGTCAATTGCTGTAGCAACTTCTCCGTCGTGTCTTCCTGCATTTCCAAGTTGATCTCGGGTAAAAATGCAGAAAACGCCCCCATCATGCCTTCAAAAAGAAACGGCGCAATGGTTGGAATAACACCTAATTTTAAGGTGCCTCGCTGCCAATTGCCTGCGTTTTGCGCATACTCAACCAGCTCTCCCGCTTCCTGAAGTAGCACTTTACTGCGTTCAACGATATCTAGTCCCAACGATGTAAACACAAAGGTTTTATGTTCACGCTCAAGAAGTTGGCTTCCGAAGTGCTCTTCAAGGTTCTGAATGGCCGTACTCAATGTTGACTGACTTACGTTACAGCGCTGTGCAGCACGGTGAAAATGTTGCTCTTGATGTAGCGTCACCAAATAGTGCAGGTGCTTAAGATTAGGCCATTTCATGGGCATCTCACAATTATTTAAAAAGGGATTAAAAAATATTGGATTAATCTAACATAAAGATTAAATAGCGCCTAGGGTTGATGCCCATGGTTAACGAGAGCGATCTTCTATTATTTGCAGCTGTACGTATACAACACCCTAAAAAAGAGGTAGATAATTCTGTTTATTGTGCAATCTATAAGAAGCTTTTGAGAATTTGACATTTCCCGCTGGAAAGCCCCCATAAGTAACGTTAGGATTAAATTAAAGCGTTATACGCAACATATTTTTACAGCGAAGTAAGACCCGCTCTTGTATCATTCAGTCAATAGAGCGATTAACTATTGAGGGCAGTATGAAAGGACATTATAAGAACATTTTATGTGTATTGAGCGACTCTCATCGTCAAGATGATACGGTAGCCCAAGCACTGCATATCGCCAAAGCGCATCAAGCCTCGCTTACCATTATGCTTTCGTTAGAATCTTTGCCGCCCAACGCCAGTATGGTCATGGAGTCTTTCTCTTATGTTGATTCTCAGCAAACCATGGAAACCCAAGCCCAGCATTGGTTAAAAGAACAAGCGGAAAGCTGGGGAAAACACTATCCTGTGTCTACTGCGGTAACGGTAGGTCAGCCGCTTATTGACGTTGTGCGTTATGTAAAAAAGAACAATATCGATCTAGTAATTAAACGGGCAGAAGAGAGCTTTCTAGATAAGCTATTCGGAAGCTTAGATATGCGTTTATTCCGCAAATGCCCTTGCCCGGTTTTGATCATTAACCACAAGCCTCGCAGTCAGTACAAAAACGTAGTTGCAGCACTGGATTTGAACTATCACTATCCACAGCATGAAGTGTCTATTAGGCGCGATCTTAATCGCGACATTTTGCGTCACGCAAGCCAAATAGCCTTGCTAGAATTTGCACAGCTGCACATTGTCCACGTTTTCGATGCGGTTCCTGAGAACATCGCAAGAGACGGGTTTATATCGGTTGATAACGACAGAATGGAAACCGATCTTGCAAAAATCCATGCCGAGCGTGAATCGGAACTAGACAAATTGCTTGAAGAACTAGGCAATGAATTGGATGACAATGTATTAGAGTATTTGAAACCTCAGAAGCACATTGTTCACGGTTACCCTCGAAGAGAAATTGCAGCCACTACCACATCCCTTGATACCGACATTATTGTTATGGGCACAGTGGCACGTTTAGGTGTGCCTGGCTACATCATGGGCGACACCGCAGAAGAAACTATCCATCAGCTTAAGTGTGCCGTTGTGGGTGTTAAACCCCGTGGCTTTGAAACGCCTATCTCTATTGATTAAAGAAAACATTCCACAAACAAAAAGGCCGTGCTTCACTTCAAGCACGGCCTTTTTTAATTCTTTTCGCTTAATACGAACGTTTGTAAGCGCTGTGTTTTACGCTACGCCAAACGACGCTTTAAGAATGTAGAAGAAAATAATCGAGAGGATTGCGCCTGCAGGCAACGTAACAATCCACGATACGACGATATTTCTCACAATGCCTAGGTTAAGCGCTGATACACCACGCGCCAGACCTACACCTAGTACCGCTCCTACAAGCGTTTGGGTAGTCGAAATAGGTAAACCCGTACCTGATGCGATAACTACCGTACACGCTGCAGCGAGTTCTGCTGCAAAACCGCGGCTTGGTGTTAAGTGTGTAATACCTTGACCAATGGTCTTGATAACGCGATGTCCAAATAGCGCAAGACCCGCAACAATACCTAAACCACCAAGAGGCAGGATCCAAGGTGCAAGTGTAGTGCTAGAGTTAATTTCGCCGCCACTACTTACTACGCTAACTACCGCAGCCAATGGTCCAATAGCGTTAGCTACATCATTTGAACCGTGGGCAAACGCCATACAACAGGCTGTTACTACCATTAGAAGTGCGAATACTTTCTCAACGTTAGCCGCCTGTAGGTCTGCATCTTCAGAACCGCTGAACTTCATACGGCCGATAAACCATTTACCCAAGAAGCCCAACGCTACGGCAATAGCAATCGCCAGCACATATCCGTTAACAGCGCTTAGCTCTAAACCAACGTGCTTAAGGCCTTTCTTGATAGTAACAAGCGACATCACAAAGCCCGCTAATGCCATATAGAACGGCACATAACGCTTAGCATTTGCAAACGGAGAGGCAGTTTGGAAGATGAGCTTGTGCGCGCTCATGAAAATAAGATAAGCAATGATGCCTGAAATAGCTGGGGTTACTACCCAACTACCAACAATACCACCCACTTTGTCCCATGCTACTGCGTCCATGCTGACGCCAGTGGCAGTAAAACCGATGATTGCACCGATAATTGAGTGAGTGGTAGATACAGGCCACCCCAACCATGACGCTACCGCAAGCCAGATTCCAGCTGCAAGTAGTGATGAGATCATGCCTAATACAAGGTATTCAGGTATGTCTATAAAATAGGTTGAGTCGATAATCCCTTTTCGAATGGTAGACGTTACTTCGCCACCTGCTAGGTAGGCGCCAGCAAACTCAAATATCATTGCAATGATAATGGCTTGTTTTATGGTTAAAGCTTTAGAACCTACTGACGTACCCATTGCGTTGGCAACGTCATTCGCTCCAATACCCCATGCCATGACGAAACCAACGCCGGCGGCAAGGATTATAAGAATTAGGCCATAACTTTCAAAAAATTCCACGGATAATCGCTCCCGATCTAAACGCGATTTAGGCTGGACGCTACTTGAGTAAGTAGCATGATCTCTTCACCACAAAGGCTAGAGAATGAAGTTAAAGACAAATTGTGTTTTATCATAAGGTTCGATTAAATTTTGCACGATCTGTTCTTGGCTGCGGCGCATGATAACGTAATCATGTTAGAAGCCATAGCGAAAATCACTGAAAAACGATAAAAGTATGCGGAATTATTTGAATGCGATGATAAATCCACCAAATATTTCAGTTTTATGACAAATAAATTTCGCATGTATCCATATTTGAATATCAATACGCAAAATCGTACTGACCATTTGGACAGGATTACGTCAAATCTTCCAATTTTTGTTGCATATTTTCCAACGGTGTATGCCTAACATCGGTACCCCGAGTAAGATAAACCACATACTCACACACATTCTTACATCTATCGCCAATACGCTCTAACGAGCGCATTGCCCACAAAACATCCAACCAATCCTGCATGTCATCGGTACTTTTCTGCATTTCGGAGGTGGTATACGACAGCAGACGCTTGTATTCACTATCAATGCGGTTGTCTTGGTCGTACACTTCTAATGCCGCAGCCTCATCCTGACGAGCAAAAGCGTCGAATGTGCCGCGCATCATGGCGGCCACGCGCTCGCCAATGAGTAACATGCTGCTCTTAATGGTATCTGAGCTCGGCAACTTATTGCGCGTTACTAGTTTGGCTATACGCTCGATTTCATCGCCCATTCGCTCTATATCGGTAATGGCTTTGGAAATGGTCATAATTAAACGTAGATCGCTGGCGGTAGGATGACGTTTTGCAATAATGCGCAAGCACTCTTCGTCAATTTGAATTTCCATGGAGTTAATTTTTAAGTCGTTCAACACCACTTTTTCAGCCAGAGCGGCATGATTGTGCTTTACCGCTTTTAACGTATCCACCAGCTGCTGTTCAACTTCGCCCCCCATGGTTAATACCGAGTTGCGCAAGTTTTCCAACTCGATATTAAATGTACCCGAAATATGCGTGTTTAAGGCTACCTGTCGCATGGTGTTTTCTCCTCGCGGCGTAAGCATAACGAATAACGACAATCAATCGTGCCGCTACCTGTGGCAGAACTATCGTGACAAACCGCTACATCTTGCCAAATTGAAGCCTTACGGCGCAAACCCATGTGAGAACACACACCTACTGCTACCTTATCCATATCGCCCCGTTATGTAGTCTTCGGTTTGCTTCTTCTCTGGCATAGTAAACAGCGTATCGCTGTCCGCATATTCTATCAGCCTGCCCTGATGGAAAAAGGCGGTGTAGTCGCTTACCCTAGCCGCTTGCTGCATGTTGTGCGTCACGATAATAATGGTGCATTGTTTCTTTAATGCATCCATCAGTTCTTCGATAAAAAGCGTGGTCAGAGGGTCAAGAGCTGAGGTTGGTTCATCAAGAAGTAGAATGTCGGGCTTCAACGCCAGTGCTCTAGCAATCACCAAACGCTGCTGCTGACCGCCAGATAAGACATGCGCGGATTCAAATAAACGATCTTTAACCTCGTCCCACAGCGCCGCCTGTTTCAGTGCGCTTTCCACCGCGTCGTCTAAGTGTCGACGAATTTTAACGCCTTGAAGCTTAAGCCCGTAGCACACGTTCTCATAAATGCTCATAGGAAAGGGGTTGGGTCGCTGAAAAACCATGCCCACGTTCGTTCTTAGGCGTGACACATTTACTTTGCGGCTATTGATGTTTTGCCCATCAATAATAATTTCACCATCGTATTTGCAACCGTCATACAAATCGTTAAGGCGATTGAAACAGCTAATGAGTGTAGATTTACCGCAACCACTTTGACCAATTAACGCTGTGATTTTGTTTTTTGGGATCCGCATGCTGATGTCATTTAACACATGCTTATTGCCAAACCACAGGTTGAGGTTTTTAACCTCTACCGCGGTTTGTTCTTCACCAATGTCGTTAACGTTCAGCGTATTGTGTTCAAACAACTTCAACATGTTACAAAACCTGTATTATCCTTTGAGATAGCGTTTGCGCAGGCGCGCTCTAAGTACAACTGCCAGAATATTTAATACAAACACCACCACGAGTAAAAGCAAGCAAGCGGCAAACATCATGCTTGCGCTCTTTCCATCAGTTTGGCTGTGAAACGCTCCGTCATAAATAAGCACGCCCAAATGCATAAACTGCCTATCAAGGTGGAGATAAGGAAACTCTCCATCTATGGGCAAGGTTGGCGCAAACTTGACCGCACCCACTAACATAAGTGGCGCTACTTCACCTGCCGCCCTCGCAATCGCCAGAATTACGCCAGTCATAATACCCGGAGACGCAATAGGCAATACGGTACGCACTATAGTCTCAATTTTGGTAGCCCCTAATGCGTAACTGCCCGCTTTCAATCCTTCCGGCACCCTGCGCAAACCTTCTTCAGTCGCCACAATCACTACAGGTAAGGTCAAAATTGCCATGGTTAAGGCAGCCCAGAAAACGCCAGGGCTTCCCATTGTGGGTGCTGGCAGTGTGTCACTAAACAATAGCTCATCAATACTGCCGCCCAAGGTATAAACAAAGAAACCAAGGCCGAATACGCCGTAAACAATAGAAGGTACACCTGCCATGTTGCTTACACTGACACGAATAATGGTGGTAAGCGCCGTGTTAGGTGCATATTCGCTCAAGTAAATAGCGGCTAATACACCAAAGGGCGTTACGATGATGGTCATTAAGAATACCATGAGTACAGTGCCAAACAACGCAGGGAAGACGCCACCTGAGGTATTCGCTTGTTTAGGGGAATCGGTGAGAAAAACACCGATTTCCGAAAACGCCACCTGCCACTTTTCCCATGTACTTAGACGACTGACAAAATCTACATCTTGAATACTAGATATGGGAATAACAAACGGCGTTTCGTCAGCAAAACTTACCAATAAGGTATATTCGGCTCGTGTTGCTTCTAACGCTTCCACACGCTTTTGGTATTCGTCAAACGATGCCACTAAACGCTCTCTTGCTGGCGCGTCGGCAACAACATTACGTTTATCAAATTGAGATAGCGCTTCGTGAATAGGTGCAAGGTGTTGCGTATTTAAATCTTCAATTTGAGCGCTTATTTGAGCCACTTCCTCTAGCACAATATCAATGTTACCAAGAGGTTGAGGCGGTTTAGATGGCACGACGATGTATTCAGGAATTGCCAACACACGCCTGCCGTCTAACAGTTTTATTTCTGCGCTTTGGTTTGCAAGTAGAGAAGTCTCTATTTCCTCTCGAGATAACTGGATTTGAAAGCCATAAGGATGCTGAGCATCTGAGAATTTAAGTGTCACATCCTCATTTGTTGATTCATCAAATAGGTTCGCAAGCACCGAAAACCTTGTGCCGTCTTGATGCGTACCGGTAACCGTATAGATGGGTTCTGGCCAAAAATATGCCGTACCTCGAAAACTAATAAGTATAAGAACGCTAACTAGCGCAATAAGCAGCAGGCTGGTGAAAAAAGCCGTTAAGCTAATGACTAACGATTGACGCTGTACCGCACTTAACCCAAACGTTGTTTGATTAACCATAGTACGCCCTACTTCTTATACGCTGTCGCAATAGCTCTGCCATGGTGTTTACCAAGAAGGTAAACAGAAACAAAATACACGCGGTGAAAAATAGAATTTGATAGTGCGCCGATGATACATCTGCTTCTGGAAGTTCGATTGCCAAGTTAGCAGTAAGTGCTCGCAAACCTTCTATCAAGCCCCAGCTGGAGATTGGCGTATTCCCCGTCACCATGAGGACTATCATGGTTTCACCAAACGCGCGGCCGAAACCTAGCATAATCGCGGCAACAATACCCGGTAGTGCAACGTGAAGAACAACATGAAGTAAGGTCTGTAGTCGTGTGGCGCCTAAAGCAAAAGAGGCGTGTTTTAAATCATTTGGAACGCCGTTTATGGCATCTTCAGCAAGGGAATAGATACTAGGTGATATGGCCACACCTAACGCTAACGCTACCACTATAGTCGTTTTCCCGATGGGACTATCGGACTCAGCCGCAAGCATTGTAAACCCGTCTACCCCCATTATCGAGAAAATAAGCGAAGGCGCATACTCCACGCTAATAAAACCTAAAAGGAACACTCCGCTTATAGCAAATAGTAGCTCTGCTCCGTGTCTTAGCTTCTTTGGTAAGTATTCTGCAACAGGGCGCTGTACCAGGGCAACGACAATAAGCACAAAAGGGATAACGATTAGGAAAAAGGCAAAGGAAAATAAAAACTGCTCAGCTTTTGGCGATAACCAAATGGCCGCGATGAAGCCGATGAGCACACTGGGAATCGCTTCTAGCAATTCGATAGCCGGCTTAATAACGTTGCGAAGGCGGCTTTTAGCAAAAAACGCGGTGTAAATTGCGGCACCGATAGCAACCGGAATAGCAATAAGCAGCGCTAAAAGAGAGGCTTTAATACTGCCTATTAATAGCGGTGTTAAGCTAAACTTTGCCTCTTGAAAATCAGAGGCACTGGTGGTTTGCCATACGGTTTCTTCCGTTTCATACCCTTCGTAGTGCTGCGGTTCAAACAGAGAGGCCCATGTAGTAACGCCGCTTAAGTGCCTGCCTTCCCATACTGATAAAGTGCTATCTGAATAGCCATAAAGTTTATTGCCGTACCAAATGATATTCTCAGCAGAACGCTCTATCTGTTGTGATGCCACTACATCGCCCGATACACGGTTTACCAACAACACTCTTGCTTTGTCGGTCAGCACTGCCACTAAGTTCATACTGGCATGTTCTGCCACATCCTTAACGTTCTCTCCTGGTAGCGCTACTTGGTAGGTTTGTTCAAAGGTAAGGCCTTTATCGCTTTTGCTCAGCACCCAGCGAGTAAGTGCCTGTGTATTGCTGTTCATTAGGAAAAAGGTGCGGTCTTTAGCAAGTGGGAATACAATCTTCTCATCTATTGACGCTGTGATGTTTCCTGCTATTGGCAGTAGTGACGCCCCTTCATCCGTGAGCCTATTTAGGAAAAGCGCATCATCCACTTGGAGTAACACGCTCTGACTGCCGGGTAACAGTACGAGTCTGTCTATATTATGAAACCGTTTATCCACCACCTGTGTAGGACGAAGCCGATTTACCCAACGGATAAACACTTTATTGTCTTGAACGATAGAAACCACTGCCCATTTTGAAGACAGTGCAATGCTCCAGTCACTGCGTCTCTCCCACTCATCTTTGGGAAGCGCGAACGTAATGCTGTTCGACAACGCCGCTTGCGGCGTACTTGTGGCAATATCCTCTGCGCTACCGTCGGTCATATTGAACGATCTAACCGGTAAAACTCTCACTTGGGCGTTGGGAGAAACGTCTACGATATAGTTCTCTCCCATCACACTGTGGGAAGACAGTCTATGCTCACAAGGACGGATATAATCGTGATTACTTACCAGAGCATCGCCTTTAAGCAACTTTAATCCCAATCGACAGTCAGACTTCCTAACCAGCATTGGCTGACTGTTAATGATGTCGCCTGCGCTGATAATTTTTTCATTATCTGACGTTTTCAAGCTCAACAGATGATTTAAGCTAGGGGTATATGCCAACGGCAGAGCTTGGCTGATTAGATGGGTAATAAGAATAACTAACGTCAACAAAACAAGGCCGCCGAAGCCGGTCACTACATAGCGTGACCACCTGTCGCTTCGCTGGCGTTTTTTGTTTGTGCTGTTGCTGTCGAAAGTCATGCGGCTGTTTAGTAATTCTTATTTTCGAAATTCTTCATTTTTAAGAAGAATAACCCTAAATTGCACTGGTGAGCAGTGTAAGTTTTGTTATGCTAATAGCAAGTGAAAGTTTAAAGCATTACCTTCGCGCAACCTACTCTGCGCCTATGGTATTACCCAACAGGAAGACGATCAAAGTTTTTCTCTACACGCCCAATAAGGAGCATCGTATGCAATCATTGGTTATAAGCATTATGGGTAAAGACAAGCCGGGTTTAGTAGACGCACTGGCTAAGTGTGTATACAAACATGAGGGCAACTGGCAAGGGTCGAGCTTTGCGCATATGGCGGGAATGTTCACCGGTTTTGTAGAAGTACATGTTGCCGATGAGAACAAACAGGGCTTAATCGATGCGCTAGACGCCATTAAAGATTTGTCGGTGCAATCTGTAGCGGTAGCGAGCAGTGAAAATAACAACACCACCAAATTGACGGTTGATGTAATGGGCAATGACAAAACCGGTATTGTCCAAGAGCTCACCTCTGTTTTAAACCAGTTCAATTTGAATATTCTCACCTTTGCTTCACACTGTGAAAGCGCGCCTAACTGGGGCAGCCTGATTTTCAAAGCAAAAGCAGAAATTGCGGTGCCAGAAGATTTTGACGACGGCGCACTGCAAGATTCACTGGAGTCGTTGGCTAACGATTTGGTGGTGGATATTACCGCGAAGCGATAAAAACAAGGGCGTATTTGTGGTGCCATACACTATCCGCGCATCACAATTACGAACTCATCATATTGAAAGTTAATGGAATAACCACAACGTAATGCGTGCGCACTTGCACCAGAATACGTGTTGTCACAGTAGTGTCACTGACTGATGGCAGTCTTTGACCATTTTTATGAACGTGAATTGAGACATTATGGATAACGACGTTTTATATTATCCCAAAGAATTAAGCTGGCTTGCGTTTAACGAACGCGTATTGCAAGAAGCCGCAGATAAAAACAATCCCGCCGTGGAGCGAATTCGTTTTCTTGGTATTTACTCAAATAACCTAGATGAGTTTTATCGCGTGCGCGCCGCTGACGTGAAACGACAAATTACCATTGCGCAAAATGACGGCAATGAAGAGGAAGCTGAACGCCAAACCGCTCTTATGGCGCTTATTCAGAAAAAGGTAGTCCAGCTTTCTGAAAAGTTCGACCAAATTCATAAGGATGTGGTTAAGTCCCTAGCTCGCTACAACATACATATTCTTCGAAAAGACGATTTAGACGATTATCAAAAGCAGTGGGTACGCAACTTCTTCGTTAACAAAGCACTGCGTCACATTGCACCTATTTTAATAGATAAGAAGACCGACCTACTTAGCCGTTTGAACGGTACGTCGGTGTATTTATATGTGGCGCTTAGAAGAAAGGACCGCAATCCTAAATTTGCGGTTATTCAGGTTCCTACCTCTGAAATGTCGCGCTTTATGCTGATCCCACCGCAAAAAAGCCGCAAGAAGAAGAGCATTATTATGCTCGATGACATGATTCAGCTGTGTATCGAAGACATTTTCCGCGGTTTCGTGAAGTTCGACGAAATTGAAGCATTCTCGTTTAAAATGACGCGTGATGCGGAATATTCTATCAACGAAGAAATTGACGAAAGCTTCGTTGAAAAGATGTCTGAAAGTATGAAGCAGCGCCTTATCGCTGAGCCTGTGCGTGTTATCTACGACACGAACATGCCAGAGGACATGAAATCTGACTTGCGCAAGCGACTTAAGATAACCAAGCTAGATACCATGCACGCTGCTGGGCACTATCGTAACTTTAAAGACTTTATTGGCTTCCCTAATGTGGGTCGAGAATATTTAGAGCATACGCCGCTGCCTGCTATCGACAGCAAGGCATTCTCTAAGTACAACACCGTTTTCGATGCCATTACTGCGCGAGACATACTACTGTACTACCCGTACCACCGCTTCCTACACTTCACCGAGTTTTTGCGTCAGGCGGCTTTCGACCCGAATGTTAAAACCATACGTATTAATATTTATCGTGTTGCCAGTAATTCACGCATTGTAAACTCGTTGATTGACGCAGTAGACAACGGCAAAAAAGTAACCGTTGTGGTAGAACTTCGCGCCCGTTTTGACGAAGAGGCAAATATCGAATGGTCTAAGCGCATGACTGATGCAGGTATACGCGTTGTACTTGGCGTGCCTACTCTTAAAATTCACTCTAAACTTTGTATTGTGACCCGTGAAGAACGGGGCAGTTTGGTGAACTATGCGCATTTCGGTACGGGTAACTTCAACGAGAAAACAGCAAAGATTTATACCGACTACAGCTTATTCACCCGTAATCAAGAACTCGCCGATGAAGGCGTGGCGGTATTCGATCTTATTCAATACCCTTACCGACGCTACAAGTTCCAGCATCTTCAAATATCGCCATTAAACGCCAGAACCAAAATTCAGTCGTTAATTCGTCAAGAAATTCAGCATTTGAACCAAGGTCAAAAGGCACAAATCACTTTCAAAATTAACAACCTTGTTGATAAAGAACTCATTGATGATTTGTACCGGGCTAGCCAGGCGGGGGTTAAGATCCGCGGTATAGTGCGCGGTATGTGCTCACTTAATCCAGGGATAAAAGGAATAAGCGAAAACATCGAAATTATTTCTATTGTTGATAGATTTCTCGAACACCCACGCGTGATGATTTTTGAAGGAGGCGGCGATAGAAAAGTGTATATCTCTTCTGCCGACTGGATGACCCGTAACATGGACAACCGCATTGAAGTAGGTTGTCCAGTGTATGATAAAGGTCTTCAGCAGCGCATTGTTGATATAATGGAGCTACAATTTAAAGATACCCTGAAGGCTCGAGTGATTGACAAGGATCAGAGCAACAAGTACGTTCGCAGGGGAAATCGTAAAAAACTTCGTTCTCAGATAGAAATTTATGACTATTTGAAGAAGCTAGAAGACACTTTGTAGGATAGAAAATTAGTACATGACCCAGCACGAATCAGTTTTTAATGACGTGGAAACCCGCGAAGTCAATAAAGTCGCAGCACTAGACATTGGCTCAAATAGTTTTCACTTAGTAGTAGCACGCATTGTTGCTGGGTCTGTGCAGATTCTGCATAGAGTTAAACAAAAAGTACGCTTGGCCGAAGGTCTCAACGACGACGATATCTTGTCTAATGAAGCGATGGAGCGTGGGCTTGCTATGCTAAAAGTAGTAGCAGAGAGCCTGAAAGGTTTTGAGCCCGACTCCGTGAGAATTGTCGCCACCCACACGTTGCGCAGGGCGCGTAACGCCCGCGATTTTATCAGCGCAGCAAAAGATATCCTTCCCTACCCTATCGAAGTCATTTCTGGTGTAGAAGAAGCGCGACTTATTTATTCAGGCGTTGCACATACTAACCACTCCGACGGCCAACAGCTGGTTATTGATATAGGCGGTGGCTCTACTGAGTTCGTTATTGGCGAAGGTTTTACGCCTTTACTTTGCCGCAGCCTTCAAATGGGCTGCGTAAGCTATACCAAACGGTTTTTCCCTGACGGTGAGCTAAAGCCAAAAGCCTTTGATCGCGCTATCACGGCTGCACAGCAAGAGCTTGAGTTAATAGACAATAAATATCGCAGACTGGGCTGGGTCCAGTGTATCGGTACGTCTGGTACCATTCGTTCGCTGTTTACACTTTGTCAGCAAGACAGACCCAATGGCCACGATATTCCGGTGACACTTAAAAGTTTGCGCAATTTAATGAAGCAATTCATAAGCGCAGGGCATATAGACAAATTAAGCTACCCAGATTTAAGTGAAGATCGTCGTGTGGTTATTGCTGGCGGCCTCGCTATTCTTATCGCCGTTTTCAAAGCGCTAGAGATTGAAGGCTTGGTGTACTCGCCTGCCGCTTTGCGTGAAGGCGTGCTTTATCAGATGGAAGATGAGCTTCATCACGCTGATATTCGCGGCAGAACCGCGAGTAGTTTGGCAACCCGCTATGATGTAGATACGTCCCAAGCCACTATGGTGCTTAATACAACCCTTTCACTTTTCAACGATGTTGAAAAAGCATGGAAACTTAAAGGGCGTGACTTTAAAAGCATGCTCGGCTGGGCAGCTTTACTTCACGAAGTCGGCATGCAAATTAACTCTCGAGGCATACAAAAACACAGCGCCTATATTCTTGGTAATGTGGACATGCCTGGGTTTACGCAGGAACAACAATTACTGCTTGCTACGCTCGTGCGATTCCATAGAAAGAAAATTCGAACCAATGAATTGCCCGCATTTAATCTTTTCGATGAGCAGTCGGTTAAGCATTTAATCGCGTTACTGCGTTTGGGTGTACTGCTTAATATTAAACGCCAAGAGGGTTTTGTACCTGACCTCGTTGTTAATGTAGAAAAGAACGAACTGACCATTACCTTCCCCGATGGCTGGTTAGATGAAAAACCTATTATCTCAGCTGACCTGCTACGAGAATGCCACTACTGGAAAGCGCTTGATTTAAAACTCACAGTTGTTCCTGATATCGAGCAATTACATCCCACTGTGGAATAGACAAACAGCGCCACTCACAATCGCGCTTTCGATCTTAAAAGCGAATGGAGAATATGCTCGAATACTAAAAAAATGGGGCCTTGAACCGATTGAGTCGGCGCATTAGCCCCACTTAGTCTCAGCACACTAATTATTGAGCTTCAACTTGCGTACTTTGTGACTGCACGCTGTCGTATTTTTTAAACCACGCCAAGATATTTTCAACTTTACCAATCATTCTAGATGGCTTAGAAGCAATCCCGTGCGGCGATCCAGGTACTTTTACCAGCACGCTATCAACCTTTTGAATCTTTAACGCTTGATAGAACTGCTCGGTCTCAGACATTGGCGTGCGTTTGTCCTCCACTCCCGTGATCAGCATAGTGGGTGTCGTTACATTGCCTACTAGCGATAGCGGTGAGCGCTTCCAGTAGTGCTCTACGTTATCCCAAGGCTTACCCGGAAATTGGAAAGGGATTTGATATAGACCTGAATCAGCAGTCAGCACTTTCGATAACCAGTTGATAACGGGTTTAGCGACTACGGCTGCTTTAAATCGGTTAGTAAGGCCAATGGCATAGGCTGATGCAATGCCGCCTGCTGAACCACCAGTAATAAACAGTCGTTCTGGGTCAGCGATACCTTTTTCAATAAGCGCATCAACACCCGACATATGGTCTGAGAAGTCATATTCCGAACTGTATTTCCCTTGAAGTAGCAATGCAAAGCGTTCTCCATAACCTGTACTACCTCTGTGATTATCATAAAACACCACGTAGCCCTCTGCAGCCATACGCTGCAGCTCGGCCGTGAAGACAGGGCCATAAGCGAGATTAGGTCCGCCGTGAATTTCTAAGATAAGCGGATATGTTTTCGAACTGTCATAGTTTGGCGGCAGAATGTACCACCCCTGGATTTCTTCGCCATCAATAGAAGACGGATAGACAATTTCTTTTACTTCGCCAAGTTGCTTATGACCTAGAACGTCTTCGTTTAGTGCAGTAAGCTGTCGCTCGTTTCGCGTAGTGACATATAAATCAGCGGGCCGATCGGTACGTCCTTTGGTATACGCCACTACATCATCAACAGCGTGATAAGTGCCAAACACATAAGGTCGTCCTAACGTAGTACCGCCCAGCCCCTTAGCTACGGCTTTTACGCTGCCCGATAGCGATACCACATCCACCTGCGCTAAACCGCGAACCGACTGCTGAAAATAAACGTGCTTATTATCTTTCCAGTGAAAGTTAGACACTGAATTATCAACGTCTTTTGTTAAGTTT
The DNA here is from genome assembly GCF_014349115.1 of Alteromonas sp. BZK5. NCBI lineage: Bacteria > Pseudomonadati > Pseudomonadota > Gammaproteobacteria > Alteromonadales > Alteromonadaceae > Alteromonas > Alteromonas sp. BZK5. Next base: position 22,660 of record NZ_JACSOE010000027.1, read on the forward strand.
TTGGCATCTGTACCGTCACTTTTCATCACGTACAAATAGCTATTTTTGTACATCACTTTTTCGTCATCGCGGCGTGCGTAAGCAATGTGCTTTCCGTCAGGCGATACGACAGGCGATGATTCAAGGCCTTTGTCGTTGGTAAGCTGTGCGATATTACCCATCATATCCACAGAAAAGATGTCCCCCTCAACAGGCTCATACTCCCAATTGTCACTGCGGTTGGCAGAGAAATAGATTTTGTCGCTATCAGGAGAGAAACTTAAGCGCCCATTGTGGTGATACTTCCCTGAAGTAAGCTGTCGTGCTGTGCCTCCGTCAGCAGGAACAATAAAAATATGGGTGTAAGCAGGTTCAAGAATGCCTCGGCCGTCGGCTTGATAGCGCGCTTTGGTAATATATTGAAAGCTAGGAGACCACTTTGCACCGTCAGGCTTTTTAGGCATTTTAATGTCTAGCGGCTTTTCCTTGGCATCAACGCTCATAGTGAAAGCAATGTGCTTACCATCTGGCGACCAAGTGATGTTACTTGGGTTTGAGGTGACATTTGTTACGAGTGCCGTTTGCCCTGTATCCATCCAGCGCACATACAATTGCGGTTTACCTTCTTCATTAGAAAGGTAAGCCAATCGGCTACCGTCTGGTGACCAGCGAATAGAATAGTAACTCTTTTTCGACGACAGTAAGGGGCGGTGTGACTTTCCATCAACCGACGCTAGCCAGACGTTCGCTCGACTGCTATCCGACATAATGTCGTTTGAACGGCGCACATACGCAACATATTTACCGTTTGGCGACACCTGAACTTCGCTCACGTATTCCAAATTAAAAATATCTTCCGATTTAAAATAGCGTTCAGAGTCGGTAGTAAGAGATTCTCTCTCATTGCTTGCAAGCGCTGTGGATGGCATAGCTAGCGTGCCTACGCTAAATAGTGCAGCCCATATAGCAAACCGTTTTTTGACTGACGGGTACCTGTGATTTCTCGTAAAAGACATATCTCACCTTAATCTATTTGTTCTTATCCGTTCTTTTTTATGGGGTGATCACGTTGTAGTGATGCATTTATCGTCTCCATATTACTGAATATATTCAGCCAATAAAGATTAAACGTTGAGCGACATCGCTAGGCGATTAAGCGCAGTACACAGGGGCGCTGGCTTTAGCCGAATGGTTAGTTGCGTGATAGCAGTAAAGTGCTAACTTCTATATAAGGCTTAAAGGTAATGCCCATGAATAATCCACACGGCGAGTTTGAATGTAGCGTAAGCGGTCAGTTGCTGCTCTTCTCAGCGCGCGGACCGTGGAATGACGAAACCATGAGAAATGGCGTAGTAAAGATGTCTTCTGACATTTCAAAATTCGAAAAGGGCACTAAATGGGCACAAGTAAGCTGTCTTTACGGTGAAAGCCTGATGCCCCCTTCCACCTTTGATATTTTTGTAAAACAAACTCGGGTAAGAAAAACCCGCGGCCTGTCGTTTCTTGCCGTGGTGATATTAGATACCGACATTATGCTGACAACTAAGCACCAGATTTCTCAGTGTTATGACGCTGCCGAGGTTCCTTATGGCTTTTACGAAACGGTAGAAGATGCTTTGGAAGCGATGACGAATAATGGCTATGATTTTGATAGTGACGAAGCTGAGCGCTTTTTTGCCCGCTTTAACTTTACGCGTTAACATTTAACACCGCATGCGTTCTGCTTTTGTCACACGTTGAGTCTGAAATTCACCGCCAGCTTTTGATAAAGGCGAAAAAAAGGAGAGCGAGCGCTCTCCTTTTTATTTTAAGACTGCCATCCGCCTCCGAGTGCCTGATACAAATCGACCAGTGCGGCCATTTGCTGCTGACGAGTTTCTATAAACTCGCTACGCGCTTCCAGTGCTTCTCGTTGCGCAAGCAGCACCTCTAAATACTCACCATGAGCTGACGAAAAAAGCCTATTGGCAATATCAATCGACTGTTCGAGTGAAGCAATTTGATGACGCCTTGCTTCAGCACTTTTCTCCAAATTATCGAGCTTCGACAAACTGTTTGTTACTTCAGCTACCGCAGTTAAAACGGTCAGTTCATATTCGTAAGCCGCTTCAATTTGTTCGGCGCTGGCATTTTGATAAACCGCCTCAATCGCCCTGCGGTTTATTAATGGCGCAAAAACATCACCAGATAAAGAATATGCCAATGACTCAGGCACATTAAACAAGTAACGACTATCAAACGCCGATAAACCTACCCCTGCTTTTAGCTCAAAAGAAGGATAGAAGTTAGCTTTAGCCACATCGATATTTAACTCTGCTGCTTGGAGCGTGAGTGCAGCTTGTTTTATATCAGGGCGATTGTCTAATAGCGCAGAGGGTACACCCACCTGCGGGCTTTTTAGCTCGGCGCTGAGCAACACGTTACTGTCCCTTTGAATGGGCTGTGGAGTGCGTCCTAATAACAGATTGAGCGTGTTCTCTTTCTCTAGGATTTCCTGCTCAATCAAGTAACGCTCGCTCTCGTTTTTCTTCACTTCCGCGTTAAAGCGCGCAACGGGTAGCGATGACGCCCGTCCGTATTCTTTCAACGCATTAATAGTGTGAATAACATTACGCTGTAGCGAAATGGTTGAGTCAAGATTCTCTAGCTTGTTGTCTAGCGCCAGCAGTTCATAGTAAGTACGCGCAACTTCAGATACTAACTGGGTAACGAAAAAGTTCTTACTTTCAACCGACGCCAAGTATTCGAGCGAGGCCACTTTAGACGCATCTCTCAGCTTATGCCAAACGTCAATTTCCCACGACGCATTAAGGCCTAGCTTTAAGTTTGCCAGCGGGTCGGGAAATTCTTTATCCTCCTTGATATTTAACCTTTCTTCTACTGCGCCTTCCCGGGTATATTCGCCTACCTTTTCGGTTTCAGCGGCTACCCCCGCAGAGAGTCGAGGCAAATATTCCCCTTCTCGTGCATACACTTCATTCGACGCCATATTAATGCGTTGAATTAATATAGACACCTCTTGGTTGTTCTTAACCGCCGTTTCCACCAGCGCAGAAAGCGTAGGGTCGTTAAACCACTCTCTCCATTGAATATTTGCTTGTGTACTCTCGTTAATCCCTTGACCAGCCTGAGTATCCACTTGCGAAACTTTCGCGTTAAACTGCTCTGGCAAATCTAGATTAGGGTTTCGCGTTTCAATGGTAGGGATGGCACATGCCTGTACTAACAACGCACTACTAAGCGCTAACCACAGCGGCTTATAAGTAAATCGCTTTTTATTTGTCATCGCTTAGCACCTCATCGTTATAGTGGTAAGTTTCAGTAAGAGGGACATGATCTTCGTTTTTGATTAATGACTTACCTTCTTCAAGTTTGGCGAACAAGTAGTAAAGCCCAGGAATAACCAGCACACCAAAAATTGTGCCGAACAAAGTACCGCCTAAGGCAGAAGCACCAATAGTTCTATTTCCCACTGCGCCTGCCCCCGTTGCAATAACAAGCGGAATTAGCCCTGCTACAAACGAGAACGACGTCATTAGGATTGGGCGGAAGCGCTGTTTGGCCGCTTCAACTGCCGCGTCGGCAATTGATAAGCCCTGCTGATTTTTTTGCACTGCGTATTCCACAATAAGCACGGCATTTTTGCCGAGTAACCCAACCAGCATAACTAATCCAAGCTGCGCATAAACGTCGTTGGCCAGCCCCATACCTTTGAGAAACAGGAATGAGCCGAGAATACCGGTAGGTAGTGAAAGAATGACCGCAAAAGGTAGAAGCAGACTTTCGTATTGTGATGCCAGCACGATATATACAAACAACAATACTACGGCAAAGATAACGATGGCTTCATTGCCTCGTTTAGCCTCGTCAAATGACAGGCCTTCCCAACCTATGTCATATCCTTTTGGCAGGGTTGCAGCCGCTACTTCCTCAACTGCTTTTATCGCTTGCGCCGAGGTATACCCTGCTGCAGGCTCTGCACGAATTGCTGCCGAGGTATAAAGGTTGTAGCGTGTAATTTCATTAGGGCCTTGGGTTTTAATCAGCTTCATAAAGGCCGAGTAAGGCACCATTTCACCCTCTTCGTTTTTCACGTAGTAATCCAATAGGTCACTGGGATAACGACGATATTCCGGTGCACTTTGTGTGTACACTTTGAAGAAGTTATTAAAGCGCGTGAAGCCTTGCTCATAAGTACTACCAATAAGAATATTCAAATTCTCCATGGCCGCGCCAATAGATACCCCTTTCTGCATTGCAGCTTGGTTATCTATCTCAATTTTGTATTGAGGATAATCGGCTGCGTAAAACGTGAATAAACCTTTTAGCTCATCACGTTTACCGAGTTCTTCCATGAAGGCTTTGTTGATTTGATCGAACTCTTGATAGTCGGTAGTGTTGGTTTTATCGAGTAAACGAAATGATAACCCCGACGACGCGCCATAACCCGGCACAACAGGCGGTTCGAAATACTCAATCACTGCACCTAAGTGGTGTGTCTTGGCTTCCAGTTCTTCAATGATGTCACGTACCGACTGTTCGCGATTAGCCCAATCTTCAAGGTTAATCAAGCAGGTGCCTGCATTTGAACCTCGACCTTCCGTAAGGATTTCATAGCCAGCAAGCGAGGACACCGAGGAGACGCCTTCAACATCCAGCGCCAAGCTTTGCAGCTCTCGCGCTACTGTATTCGTCGCTTCAAGGGTACTGCCTGGCGGTGTTTGAATAATGGCATAGATTTGCCCTTGGTCTTCACCGGGAATAAAGCCTGTAGGTAATGCCTGATTAACGCCAAAGGTACTTACCACAAAGCCCGCAAGCAGCACTACAGTAACACTCCGGCGTGTAACGATAGCTTTAATAATGCCTGTATAACGACCGGTTAACTTATTGAAATAATAGTTAAATCCATCAATAAACTTGCTTAATGGCGTTGCCTTTCTTGTGTGTGAATGTGGGTTTTTAAGCAACATCGCACACAGCACTGGCGTTAATGAAAGCGCAACAATACACGAGATGATAATTGACGATGACATGGTAATAGAGAACTGGCGATAGAAGACACCTACCGGGCCCGTCATAAAAATAAGGGGCACAAAAACCGCCGTCATCACAAGTGTAATTGCGATAATAGCTCCCCCCATTTCACCCAGTACTTGTTGGGTCGCCATATAAGGGGTTAGGCTGCTGCTCTCTTCCATTTTCGCGTGAACGGCCTCCACGATAACAATAGCGTTATCCACCACAATCCCTATAGCTAGTACCAATGCGAACAGAGTAATAAGATTTATGTTCACCCCTGTGGCCTGCATGCAGAAAAACGTCCCTACCAGTGAAACCGGCACAGCAAGAAGCGGGATCAATGTGGAGCGCCAGTCACCCAGAAAGATGAACACCACCAAGGAAACCAAAATAAAGGCTTCAAACAAGGTATGCAGCACTTGTTCAATAGAGGCATCTAGAAACTTGGAAACATCGTAGTTGATTTCGTACTTCATGCCTTCTGGAAACGTTTTTTCTAGTTCAGCCATAGTGGCTTTCACCTGAGAAATAACCTCGTTGGCACTGCTTCCGTAGTTCTGCTTAAGTACTATGGCAGCGGAAGGATATCCGTCTTTGTTCGAATAAATATCGAAAAATTCACTACTTAACTCAACATCGGCAATATCACCTAATTTGAGCAAGCGACCGTCGGAATCGGCGCGAATAATGATATTTTTATATTCTTCAGGCTCGTCGTAACGTCCTTCGTAAATAAGCACGTATTCTTTGGACTGAGCAGTAATGCCTGAGCTTCTGCCAAGTCGCCCAGGGCGCCCAATCAAGCTTTGCTCGTCTATCGATTCCATGATCTCATCTACAGAAACATTGTAAGCACGCATGCGATCAGGCTTTAACCAAATTCGCATGGCGTACTGGCGACTTCCCAATATTTTTGCACTGGCAATACCGTTTACCCGCTGTATCTCTGGGATAAGGTTGATATTGGAATAGTTGTACAGAAACTTTTCATCAGCCGTTTTGTCCGTGCTATAAACGTTTATGTACATCAACATGCTAGGCTGAACCCGCTCTAGTACCACCCCTTCTAACTGCACGAGCTGGGGCAGCCGGTTCATGATCTGGTCAAGCCGCGTTTTCACATTAATTAGAGCCTGATTCGGATCTACATCTAAATCGAAGATAACTTGAATGGTGGCTTCACCCGCGCTGGTCGCATCAGACACGATGTACTTCATGCCCGGCACACCGTTGATTGAACGCTCGATGGTAACCAGCGATGACTTCACCAATACATCAGCGCTCGAACCGGGATATGCCAGAGAAATAAGCACTCGCGGCGGAGCAATATCTGGAAACTGTGACGTGGGCAGGCTAAACACCGACAACACGCCCAAAAATATAATCATCAGCGATAGCATGATGGCCATCACTGGACGTTTAATAAAAACTCCAAACATAGCGCCCCCTTATTCTGCGTGCAGTGACAGTTCAGCTAATGTGTCGCTGGCTGAAATAAGTTCAGGCTCTATCTCATCGCCGTTCGAAACTCTTCGCAGTCCTTCAATCAAAATAGTGTCGTCCGGCGCTAGTCCGTCTGAAACCAGATAGATGTTAGGGAGTTCTGCAGCGATGTTAATGTGGCGGGTTGCTAACTTGTTCTCGCTATCCAGCACATACACAAAGCTTTGATCGAGAATTTCGAATGTGGCTTTCTGAGGAATAACTAAAGCATCCGGATAGGCAATATCCACCATGACATTACCGGTCTGCCCATGTCTTAGCAGTTGGTCTGGGTTAGGGAAAGACGCACGCATTTCAATAGTACCGGTATGATTATCAAAATCAGCTTCAATGGCATCTATCACGCCTTGATGCGCGTAAATACTGCCATCGGCAAGCTTTAATCGCACTGACGTTTGATCATTTGATGCGCTGTTCTGCGCGTACTTTAAATACTCTGATTCAGGCACATTGAAATACACCCACATTGTGCTGATATCAGACAATGTGGTGAGCAGTTCGCCCTCATCAAGCAAACTTCCCGTTCGAGCTTCCAGTCGGTCCATTTTGCCTGTGAACGGCGCTTTGATATCTGTGAATGCTAAGTGAGTCTTTGCCAGTTCAACTTCAGCCTGAGCTTTTTGAAGCTGTGCTTCTATTACGGCAAGTTCGTTAGGAGAAACAATGTTTTGTTCAACAAGCGACTTTGTATTTTTGTACTCCATCTCTACCGATTTAGCCTCGGCTTCAGCGCGGTGTAGTTCAGCTTCATATACGTTCGGCATTATTTTGAACATGGGCTGACCACGTTCTACCGTTTGTCCCTCATCAACAAAGGTCGATTGAAGATAGCCTTTTTCCATAGCTCTAACTTCAATATGTTGAATGGCACGTATCTGACTGACGTACTCTTTTACCAGCGTTGTGTCTTGTACGATAGGATGAGTAACGTTGAATTGAAGTTTTTCGTGATGCGCAGCATGTTCTTCATGTCCACAACCACCTAAAAGTGCGGAAACAATGCTTACTGCAAGAAGTGCTTTTTTGCTCATAATGTAAATTCGTAATAAAAAGGCTAATCGTGACATGCCTTATAAAAAGACAGCATGCCACTAGCGCGCTTTCAGCAAATAGGTTCACCGCTGATAATTAAGCACGCAAAAACATCCAGCAAAGCGCTGGCGCGTTGTTAGGAATATCGAATTAACGTGTTTTTTAGGTAGCCAATAACCGCTAAACCTAAAAAACTAAGCAATAGGCGGCGCTCGGGTTAACGGCGTTGCGTAGTTAAGGGATGTTTTGAAAAGCCCACGCGGACGTGGTTTTGCGGTATCCGTGAAGGAGTCCGTAATGTAATCCAGCACAACATTTTGTGGCGGGACGGGCTCTTCCGGCGCACTTTCCTCAGTATCAAATTCAAATGAATATTCTGAGATAGAAGCATCAAAATGATGCTTGAACGTGATCGGCTTGTAATCCTGTTTAAGTCCAGATAAGCAAGTAAACAACAACGCAATTAATGCGTATATGGTGTACTGCTTCATGTACTGATGATTATTCACCGATGATTATTCCAGAAATTCAATTATATAAGGAAAATAGCGGCGTTATGCTACACAGGCGATTACGCTTTTACAAGAAACATTCTTGCTAGTAAACGCAGGCAATAAGCGATTGCACGTTTTCAGAATCGACAAAAGCGGAATGGAATAAGAAGTGACAAAACCGCACAACGAAAAAGAGCGCCATTAGGCGCTCTTTACAATCAATTTAAAAGGAGAGAATTAAGCTTTAGACGCTTGGTAGATACCTTCAATTGCAGTATCAAGCGTTGCTTCAAACTCTTCTTGAGTTTGCTGTGCAGATACGCCTTCTGTCAGTGCGCGAGAGAAACTCGCGATCATACCTTGGTTTTCTGCCAGCTTCGCGTTTGCTTCCTCGCGGCTATAGCCACCAGATAGCGCCACTACTTTAAGTACACGAGGGTGATCAACAAGCTCTTTATAGAAGTTTGCCTCTGTCGGAAGCGTAAGCTTAAGCATGACTTCCTGACCTTCGTTTAGCAGATTAAGCTGGGTCAAAATCTCTAGCTTAAGTAATGCTTCTGCTTCCGCTTTTTGTGGACTGTGAATATCCACTTCTGGCTCAATGATTGGAACAAGGCCCGCGGCTAAAATTTGCTTACCCACTTCAAATTGCTGAGCAACAACGTCTTTAATACCTTGGTGATTCGCAAGCTTAACAACACTGCGCATTTTAGTGCCAAATACATCTTGCGCCACCGCTTTAGCTAGCAGTGCATCAAGACCTGGCATTGGCTTCATTACCTGCACGCCGTTGCTTTCTTCAGCTAATCCTTTATCTACCTTTAGGAACGGAATTACGCGCTTCTTCTGCCATAAGAAATGTGCAGAAGACATGCCTTCAATTTCTCTATCAAGGGTGTTTTCAAACAAGATTGCGCCAAGAACGCGCTCGCCGCTAAAAGGGGTGCTGGTGATAATGCGTGTACGCATTTCGTGAACAAGATTAAACATCTCTTCGTCTGAGCTATACTCTGACTCTTCGATGCCGTATAAGCGCAACGCTTTAGGGGTACTACCGCCGCTTTGATCTAACGCTGCAATAAAACCGGTTTGCGTCTTCAGTTTATCCAGCATTGCCTGCTGAGCTTGTGATGCCATTGCAACACTCCTTTTGTATATTACTGCCTTAATAGACAGGTGTAGGGTTTATTGTTATACCAATTCTATTAAAGATCTGTTTGTCTCAGACGCAGCATGCCAGCACCTTAAGTAAACACATCTGTAATAAAGTTGGTATTTATGCCTGCGTACTTCACTGTTTCGCAGGTGTAATCGTTTCCGATTAAAAGGTCACGCTCAAAAATGCTGTTACTGAGCGTGACACTTATGGGGTAACGTTTGTACTATGCCTTAGCTATCTAGAGCTTTAAAACGCTGCGTTTACATGCAGCGCCCAGGCTTATTTATTTTTTTCTTCTAGTACTGCTACCGCTGGTAGTGTTTTGCCTTCCAAGAATTCTAGGAACGCGCCACCACCTGTTGAAATATAAGAGACCTTATCGGCAATCCCGTATTTATCAACTGCTGCTAGTGTATCACCACCACCTGCGATTGAGAATGCGTCGCTTGCCGCAATCGCTTCAGACAGCGCTTTTGTTCCAGCACTGAACTGTTCAAATTCAAATACGCCTACAGGGCCATTCCATACAATGGTTCCCGCGTTCTTGATAATGTCCTCTAACGCCTTTGAAGAGTCTGGACCAATATCAAAAATCATATCGTCGTCGGCAACGTCACTGACTACTTTTAGCGTCGCTTCGGTATTCTCATCAAACGCTTTGCCCACGACAACATCTGTAGGTACTGGAATATTACCGCCATTCGCCTGCGCTTCATTCATAAGCTGCGTGGCTTGCTCGGTAAGGTCCATCTCTACTAGTGACTTACCCACATTATGGCCTTGAGCCGCGATAAACGTATTAGCGATACCACCGCCAACAATCAGCTGATCAACTTTTTCAGCCAATGTTTTTAACACGGTCAACTTGGTAGATACTTTAGAGCCACCCACAATAGCAACCATTGGACGCTTAGGGTTGTCTAGCGCTTTGCCAAGTGCGTCTAATTCTGCAGCAAGTAATGGGCCAGCACAGGCTTTTGGTGCAAATTTAGCAACGCCATGAGTAGACGCTTGTGCGCGGTGAGCAGTACCGAATGCATCCATAACAAAGATATCGCAAAGTGCTGCGTACTGTTTTGCTAACGTTTCGTCGTCCTTCTTTTCGCCGTTATTAAAACGTACGTTTTCAAGGATAACTAATTCGCCGTCTGCAAGCTCCACGCCATCTAGGTAATCTTTTACAAGCTTAACCGGTACGTCTAGGGCGTCATTAAGATAATCAACAACAGGTTGAAGAGAGAATTCGTCTGCAGGCTCGCCTTCAGTAGGACGACCAAGGTGAGACATCACCATAACTGCCGCACCTGCGTCTAGGGCTGCTTTAATCGTAGGGATTGATGCTTTGATACGCGCATCAGAAGTTACTTTGCCGTCTTTTACCGGCACGTTTAAATCTTGTCTAATTAATACGCGCTGACCTTTTAGGGCCATATCGCTCATGCTTGGAATTGCCATCGTCTTTCCTATGTTAATTTAAATTCAGTAGAGCGTGTTTTGAAGGTATGACACGCTCAAATTAACTGTGAAAGCTGCGCGGGCTGGTGCTACCAACCCTTGGCAGCATCAATGCTTTATTTTGCGTCGAACATCACTTTTGCGGTATCGAGCATACGGTTTGCAAAACCCCATTCGTTGTCACACCACACCAGTGTTTTAACCAGTTGTTTGTGACTGACTCTTGTTTGTGTGCCATCTACAATACACGAGTGAGGGTCGTGATTGAAATCTACCGACACCAAAGGCTCTTCGGTGTAGTCCAAAATGCCCTGTAAACGCCCCGCTTTTGCATTGCGAAGGGCTTGGTTCACTTGCTCAATCGTTACCTTAGATTGAAGCGTTACACTTAAATCCATGGCAGTAACATTGATAGTTGGCACTCGAACCGCAATGGCTTCAAATTTTCCCGCAAACTTAGGCAGAATGCGCTCTATACCGGCAGCAAGTCGGGTATCAACGGGAATAATCGACTGACTTGCAGCACGGGTTCTGCGCAAATCTTCGTGATAGGCGTCGATAACTTGCTGGTCATGCATAGACGCGTGAATGGTTGTGATCGTACCACTTTCAACACCGAACGCAGCGTCTAGCGCTTGGATAACAGGAACAATGCAGTTTGTGGTGCAAGAGCCGTTGGAGACTAATTTTTGTTCACTGGTCAACGTGTCTTCATTGGTTCCGAAAATGACCGTATTGTCTAAATCTGGTGACCCGGGTGACGAGAAAAGCACTTTGCCAGCGCCGGCATCTAAATGTGCTTGCCCCGATGCTCTGTCATCAAACTTGCCCGTACACTCAAGCACAATATCAACGCCCAAGTCTTTCCACGGCAGGTCTTTAATATCGCTTATCGCGAGCAGTGTAATATCGTCGCCTGCGACATTTAGCGTGTTATTTTCTAAGGCCACATCAAAACGGAACCGCCCGTGGGCGGTATCGTATTTAAGTAAATGTGCTATGCCTTCGGGTTTAGCAATGTCGTTAATGGCCACCACGTTAAATTCGTTGTTGCGCCCACTTTCATACAGCGCGCGCAACACGTTACGACCAATACGACCAAACCCATTTATGGCAATATTTACCATAGGCTTATCTATTACCTCTTACAGAGACAGTGCAGCCTCTACTACAGCGTCAGTGGTAATGTTGAAGTGCTTAAACAGGTCGCCAGCAGGTGCAGATTCACCAAAGGTGTCCATTCCCACGATAGCGCCATTAAAGCCAACGTACTTGTACCAGCTATCTTTAGACAGCGCTTCAACCGCTACGCGTTTAACAACGCTAGAAGGCAGTACGCTTTCACGGTAATCAGCAGACTGACGGTCGAATACGTCAGTTGATGGCATAGACACTACACGAACGGCTTTGCCTTGCTCGGTTAGTTTCGCTGCGGCTTCAACGGCTAGCTGAACCTCAGAACCAGTACCGATAAGAATAAGCTCTGGCGTACCTTCACAGTCTTTAAGTACGTAACCGCCTTTGGCAATGTTAGCCACTTGGTCAGCCGTACGCTCTTGCTGCGCTAAGCCTTGACGCGTGAAAATCAGCGTTGTTGGGCCGTCAGTGCGCTCAATAGCAGACTTCCACGACACAGCAGACTCAACCTGATCACAAGGGCGCCAGTTATCAAGGTTAGGCGTTGCACGTAGCGCAACCACCTGCTCCACCGGCTGGTGTGTTGGGCCGTCTTCACCTAGACCAATTGAATCGTGGGTGTAAACGAAAATTGCAGGCTGCTTCATTAGTGCGGCCATACGTACCGCATTACGTGCATATTCCATAAACATTAGGAAGGTTGCACCGTATGCCTTGAAGCCACCGTGAAGGGCAATACCGTTCATCATGGCCGACATACCAAATTCACGTACACCGTAATAAATGTAGTTACCTGATGCATCGTTTGCTTCAACGCCTTTGCTGCCTTCCCAAATAGTGAGGTTAGAACCAGCAAGATCAGCAGAGCCGCCTAATAGCTCAGGAAGTAGCGGACCAAACGCATTCAGTGCATTTTGTGACGCTTTACGTGACGCGATATTTTGTGGGTTAGCTTGAAGTTCAGCGATGATAGCGTCTGCTTTTTCGCTGAAATCTGCTGGCAACTCGCCATTTACACGGCGTTTGAATTCTGCTGCAAGCTCTGGGTAGGCGGCTTCGTATGCAGCGAAAGCGTCATTCCACGCGCTTTCCGCGTTTGAACCTTTCTCTTTAGCATCCCAACCAGCGTAAATATCGTCTGGAATTTCGAACGCGCCATGGCTCCAGCCAAGCTTCTCGCGAGTAGCGACAATTTCGTCCTCACCTAGTGGTGCACCGTGACAAGACTCGGTACCTTCTTTATTAGGTGAACCGAAACCAATGGTGGTTTTACAACAAATAAGCGTAGGTTGCGCAGTATTCGCCTGTGCCTTTTCAATAGCGGCTTTTACTTGCTCTGCATCGTGCCCGTCAACGCCATCGATCACTTCCCAACCATAGCTCTTGAAGCGTGCTGGTGTATCGTCGGTGAACCAACCTTCCACTTCGCCATCAATTGAAATGCCGTTGTCATCCCAAAACGCGATAAGCTTACCAAGGCCTAGTGTACCGGCTAGTGAACAGGTCTCGTGTGAGATACCTTCCATCAAGCAGCCGTCACCTAGGAATGCGTAGGTGTGGTGGTCAACAATAGTGTGACCATCTTTGTTAAATTGTGCCGCTAGTACTTTTTCGGCAAGCGCCATGCCCACAGCATTACTGATACCTTGGCCTAGTGGGCCAGTGGTCGTTTCAACACCTGGCGCATAACCGTACTCTGGGTGACCTGGCGTTTTTGAATGCAATTGGCGGAAGTTCTTTAACTCTTCAATTGGCAGTTCGTAGCCTGATAGGTGAAGAAGAGAGTACAACAGCATCGAGCCGTGACCATTTGAAAGCACAAAGCGATCGCGGTTAGCCCAAGATGGGTTTGCAGGGTTGTGTGATAAGAAATCACCCCATAGTACCTGTGCGATATCAGCCATCCCCATTGGGGCACCTGGGTGACCAGATTTAGCTTGTTGAACGGCATCCATGCTTAATGCACGGATTGCATTGGCGAGTTCACGACGAGAGGGCATGTTGTCTCCTGATTTATTTTGTATCTTTTGTTTCGTATCTTAGCGGGCTAGGCAAGCTAGACGAGCGTAGAGGTAAGGCGTTCGCTCTACTTCTTTATACGAATGAATGTGGCGTTATTCTTACCTATGCCACCTTACAGTTCAATGGGTTTTGATTGCCAATAGTGAAAGTCATAGTAAAAAATGGTCTATACCCTGACCATCACGTATTCCCATTACAGCAAAAACAGTTATATCTGACGCCTAGTTTCACAAATACATCATTAACTTAAACAATTACGACCTGAATAACCCTACAAGTGATCGGGTTGTGTCAACTATTCGTAACGAAGAGACTTTTAGACGTCTAGAAGTAAAGACTGGTATTTATAACTTGTTTTAGTACAATATACGACTATTTTGATAATTTAACGCTTACGGAGCATTTATGGCCACGCATTTATTCACATCCGAGTCAGTGTCTGAAGGACATCCGGACAAAATTGCTGATCAGATCTCAGATGCGGTTCTTGACGCTATTTTAGAACAAGATCCTCGCGCTCGGGTGGCCTGCGAAACGTATGTAAAAACCGGTATGGTTTTAGTGGGTGGTGAAGTAACTACCTCTGCATGGGTAGATATTGAAGAGCTTACCCGAAAAACAGTTAAAGAAATTGGCTACACGCACTCAGATATGGGCTTCGACGCTGATTCATGTGCGGTATTAAATGCTATTGGCAAACAGTCACCTGACATCAATCAAGGTGTTGATCGCGCAAGCCTTGAAGAACAAGGTGCTGGTGACCAAGGTCTAATGTTTGGCTACGCTAGCGACGAAACTGACGTACTAATGCCTGCGCCAATCACGTACTCTCACCGCCTTGTTCAAAAACAAGCTGAAGTGCGTAAATCTGGTAAGCTAGACTGGTTACGCCCAGATGCTAAAAGCCAAATTACTTTCAAATATGAAAACGACAAGCCTGTTGGCATCGACGCAGTTGTGCTTTCAACCCAGCACTGTGATTCAGTGAGCACTGAAACAGTTCGCGAAGCGGTAATGGAAGAAATTATTAAGCCAGTGCTGCCTAGTGAATGGATTGATGGAAATACACGCTTTCACATTAACCCAACGGGACGATTCGTTATCGGTGGTCCAATGGGCGACTGTGGCTTAACTGGTCGTAAAATCATTGTTGATACTTACGGTGGTATGGCCCGTCACGGTGGTGGCGCGTTCTCTGGTAAAGATCCATCAAAAGTAGACCGCAGTGCAGCATACGCGGGTCGTTACGTTGCTAAGAACATTGTTGCAGCAGGACTTGCTAAGCGCTGTGAAATCCAAGTGTCTTATGCAATCGGTGTGGCAGAGCCAACGTCTATCAGCATCGATACCTTCGGTACAGGTGTGGTAGATGAGAAAACGTTAGTAGCACTGGTCCGTGAACATTTCGACCTACGCCCTTATGGACTTATTCAAATGCTAGACCTCGAGCGCCCTATTTATCGCCCAACGGCTGCGTACGGTCACTTTGGTCGTGACGAATTCCCTTGGGAAGCAACAGATAAAGCAGAAGCGTTAAAAGCATCGATTTAATTCGATAACCAAATAACGCTTTTAAATGCGCCGCTCAGTTTATATAACGCTTTGCAAAAAAGTGTTTGTATAAACTAGCGGCGTTTTTTATTTGGATAGCAAAATCAACGAAACAAATAA
This sequence comes from Alteromonas sp. BZK5, assembly GCF_014349115.1. Taxonomy (NCBI): domain Bacteria; kingdom Pseudomonadati; phylum Pseudomonadota; class Gammaproteobacteria; order Alteromonadales; family Alteromonadaceae; genus Alteromonas; species Alteromonas sp. BZK5. The sequence goes on from NZ_JACSOE010000027.1 coordinate 38,134, forward strand.
AAAACAGCAAAGAATATTTTCATCATTTATTTTTTGCAGCTATGCTTAAATAACGAACACACTATCGCTTGTAGTTTCTGGTTGTTTACAAGCCATGATAACAACTTGGGCTCTTCCATGAATGTGGTTACTGGTATTCTTCTGGCACTTACTTTGGCTGCGTCTATGGCGGCTTCCCCCGTGCTCGCGGAAATGAATGCTCCCCACTACAGCCCTATCCAATTCAAAAGCAAAAAAATAGCCCGGTGGCAGCTAAATAGTATGTACCGCATTCAATCTACAACCGAAACTTATCTATACGACAACAGTTATACCTACCCAGCGGGGTCACAAGGTATGTTTAGCGCCAGCAGGCGGTTTAACACTTGGGTTCCGCAAAAGGTCTATGCAACGTACAAAACCAACAATACCGCCTTTCAGCATTACGCAGAGTGGCTTTATTTACCACATGATGTAGGTACTTTTACTCGGTTGGGCTGGCTGCTTGGCAAAAGCGAGGGATTAAACATGGCGGTAGAACTTGAACATAGGCAAGTTGGGGAAGAAGAGAATATGGCTCTCTCATTGGGCGTCAATTACTTGTTTTAAGTCATCCTTGTTTTAGGTCACCGCTACATTGCACTCACAGTGCGCTTTTAGTATTACACCCCATCATAAAGACGAAACGTAGTTGCCGTTATGCCAATGATAAGGTTTTTGCGTAAGTCTGTTGAATTACCATCGCGTCGGAACTCGCTCTATGACGCTTAACATCAAGTTGGCTCGCAAGGCGGCTTTTCACCTCATGCCATTGATTCATTTGCGCTTCAGACAAAATATATTCCAATGCTCTACACGTAAAAGACATTTCTACCTGCGCTGCGGCGTAGAGCTTAATTAGCCACGGGTTATCAACGACCCAACCGTCACTGTAAACAACCGTATTGCCAAGGAAATTATTTAACTCAACACAGACTTTTCGAGGCTCTTCTCCTCGAGTTTGCAGCATCTGCTGCGTTATGCCGTGCAGTGACTCCGCTTTTCGATCCCAGTGAACCCACGAGTCAAAGGGCCGAAGTAGCTTACACCACTTTGCACCATCATAGCGCACGATACCTATTTCAATAGGGTAACTCGCTGCGCCAAATCCACTTGCTTCAATGTCTATTATTGTTGGCAGGGTATTCTTTCGCACTCACGCTCCAAACCGCTGTTTATCCTTGCTTGCAACATCCGCAAACCATTTTTATCAGGCGGTTTTACTGCTACCTCGTCACCAGAGGAACAACTAAACAACGTCGAACACTGTTTAGCAAATGTACAACCACTCTTCTCGAAATATAAGCTAATAGTAGAATCGTGCCAAAATTAATGCGCACTCGTTTAGTACACCACCCCGTCGCCAGCGCTCAAAAATCTCGTAAAAGCTCTCAAAAAAGCATCAAACTTATACTAAAGGATAAGACGTTTACGCTAAAAGACTGAGCACATTGCTATACACTTTTAAGGTTAACATTTAGGTAGCCTATTCATGCGTGCACTTTCTATCTTTCTCTCGCTGGCTTGCGTCTTTTCAATTTTTACTGCAAGTAAAGCATTAAGTTCAACGGAGCCTCTGGTAATTGGTATTGATGCCGATCTTTCAGCGGTAGCTGTTGAAGGTGGCATCGCTATTACAAGAGGGGTCGAGCTTGCCGTCGACGAAATAAATGCCGCTGGAGGGATTCTAGGTCGTCAAATAAAAGTTATTGCGAAAGACCATCGAGGCAACCCAGCTCGGGGTGTATATAACATTGAGCAATTTTCCCAAACTCCCAATTTACTTGCGGTAGTAGGCGGCGTTCATACACCTGTAGTTCTCGCTGAAATCGACCCAATACACGAAAAAAACATTTTGATGTTGGTTCCTTGGGCAGCGGGGACGCCTATTATCGACAACGGGCACTCACCGAATAACATATTTCGCGTGTCGGTACGCGACGCTGAAGCAGCGTCAGTCCTAATTAATCACGTCAAATATATGGGGCTTTCAAATATCGCGTTGGTATTGGAAAGAACAGGATGGGGACGCTCAAACCTTGAATCATTAACACAAGCTGCAAGTAATAATGATATTGATATAACAGCAACCCATTGGATAAATTGGCAGCAGAAAGACTTTTCTGAGGATATCGCGGCAATAAAAAGCGCGAAAGTGGAAGCGATTATTCTTATCACTAACGTTCCTGAAGGTGTTGTGGTACTCGATGAGATGGCAAAACAAGGCATCGCCTCTCTCCCTGTTGTGTCGCATTGGGGAGTCGCGTCGGGTCAGTTCGCCTCTTTACTTGCAAAGCCCATCGCTAACTACAATGTGTCAGTACTTCAAACCTTCCACTTCAACCACCAGAAAAATACCAAAGCAAAAAGCTTGTTAGAAGCCTATTATAGTAAGTATGGCTTGGTGGATGCGACTGCGATAGGTGGTGTGACAGGTTTGGCTCATGCTTATGATTTAACTCATTTAATCGCGGCAGCTGCTGCGAAAGCTGGTAGTATAGAAGTAGACGCATTACGCGGTGCGCTAGAGTCTCTTCAAAATGTCCAAGGTGCAGTGAAGCACTACACAGCTCCATTTTCAGAGGACAGACACGATGCACTCTGGGCAAAGGATTATTTTATGACTACGTTTAACGAAAAAGGTCACTTGGTAACAACGGGCGTGCAATGATGCAGCAGCCCCCGAGGTTACGCTCTCTTCTGCTTTCAAGCATGCTTCCGCGACTGGTTTTACTCGTCGCGGTTTTGTCTATCATTCTGTTTGCTCTCTCTTTTCACTTCATTGTTAAACAAACCGACCAGCTTCAACAACAATCTGTTGATGGTTTAGAACAAGATATCAATTACATTGTTAGCGACACCACTAGACAGCTAGCAGACTTGGCAGCTAACGATATCATCATCAATTCTTTGGTTGATTTCGAGCAAAGGGATAATTACCTTCCCATGTTTTTCCGCTCGTTAAATTTAACTCAGGCGAAAAGTGTCGAGTTTGCACTATTTGATTTTGCCGGGAACCGGGTGATTGATAAAAACTGGAATGCTGTTATCCCCGAGTCGCTCAGTAGTGCATGGCGCCAGCAAACCCTTGGTTCATCGAATGCATACTCCTCGGTATCAAAGTACGGCGTATTAATAAGCGTTCCAGTGTTACTTAGAGGCGTAGCGGAAGGCGCACTTGTCATGTATGTGGATAGCTTGCAGTCTTTGCTCGCGCCCTATCCCAGACTGACTAACCAGCTTGTTACCGACTCTAGTGGGCATGTCCTGTTTAGCAGTGAGCCATCACTCATTGCTCCCAACTCAAGCTTTTCCGATTTTGATGACAGCGGCTACGCTATAAAAAAGGCTGACTGGCAAAATCTAACCTTATACAGCGTAAAACCCACCATCACCGCATACAGAGAAGCCGCATGGACTGGGATTGTATTGCTGGCAATGATTGTAGGCTTCGTATTTATCATTTTGCATATGGTGAGTATGACGGGAACGCTTGCCGAGCGAACACTTTCGACTTTGTACAATGACATTAAGAATCGACTAAACAGTGATGATAAGACCTCACTACGCCTTGATAGTGACGTTGAGGCCCAAGAACTTGCGGATATTCGCGAAGCGTTTGACAAACTGATTTGGGATCTAACAGAGGTTTCACTGTCTAACGAACAGTTTTCCAACGTGTTGGAGTCAATGGGCGATATGCTTGTTGTGGTTGATCAAGACAAGCAAATCTTACTTTCTAATAAGCGCTTCGACGACTTTTGTCATGACCAGTACGGTGAAAAGAACGGTATTTTGAAGTTCATTATGCAAAAGCTCGCTTCTTCACAGAGCAATGAACTTACACACTTTTCGGTATCAACCGGCCAAGAGCGGTTTGTTCATTGGACTAAAACATCACTGGCCGATGCTAATGGTAATATTCGTGGTGATATCTATGTTGGTAGCGACGAAACCGAACAACGCTCTCTTGAAAGTCACGTTAAAGTGCTCACTCACGCTATGGATGAGGCAACCGTGTCGATCATCATTTCGGACATTAAGCGCGTCGGCCAACCAATAATATACGTAAACAGTGCCTTTGAAGAGCTTACAGGCTACAGTCGTGAAGAAATAATCGGTCATAACTGCAGGTCGATGCAGGGCGATGAAACCAGCAAGCAGACAGTTGACCAAATCCGCAAGGCTATTGCAGTGCGCGAGCCTATTGAAACAACGCTGCTCAACTATAAAAAAGACGGCAGCGCCTTTTACAACCGTTTGAATTTAACGCCGGTAAAAATAAATGGTGAAGTCACTCACTATATCGGGTTTCAACAGGACGTTACTCAACAACGACAAACCGAACAGTATCTTCAGGATGCGCGAGAAAAAGCGGAAGAGTCTGCCCGTCTTAAATCGAGTTTCCTCGCTAGTATGAGCCATGAAATACGCACGCCAATACACGGTATTTCTGGTGTTTTGCAGTTAATGGCTAGCTCTGAACTCACTGAGGAGCAAAAGCACTACCTGTCTCTTGCTAAGTTTAGTATCCAGGGCCTTTTACATATCGTAAATGATATTTTGGACTTCTCTAAAATAGAGGCAGGCCAACTGCAAATTGAAGAAAACCCATTCGACATTTTAGAGTCGCTTGAAAACCTTCAAAGTCAGTACGCGATTATGTGCCAAGAAAAAGGGTTAGCGCTACATTTTCACTTTGATTTACAAGGCTTTCACGTTGTACAAGGCGATGATGTACGCTTTAGACAAATACTCTCGAACTTGTTAGGTAATGCCGTGAAGTTCACCGACAGTGGATGCATTGAAGTCACCACCAGCATTCAGCAAAACGCAGATAACAGCCTTAAGCTTTTATGTAGCGTAAAAGACACCGGCATTGGTATCGCACAAGATAAGCAAAGTACAATCTTTGATGTCTTTACCCAAGAAGACCTTTCTACAACTCGCAAATTCGGCGGAACAGGCCTTGGCCTTTCTATTAGCAAACAATTATGCGAACTCATGGGCGGCGATATAAAACTCGAGAGCGTTAAAGGTCACGGAAGCACGTTCTCTTTCACTATTATGCTTGAACAAGCCGACGAAGCCCTGCTTAAGCCAGTTCACCACTCCTCAGGAGTGAAACGGGAAAAAGGGAAAAAACGCAAAGTATTAATTGTCGAAGACAACGACATTAATCAGGTTATTGTTAAACAGCACCTAAATAACCACACTACATTGAGTGCCAAATCAGGCCTAGAGGCACTTGAAGCGTTGAACAAAATGAAAGTGACCTTTGATGTTGTCTTGATGGACTGTCAAATGCCAGAAATGGACGGCTTTGAAGCAACTAAACGCATAAGAAATGGTGAGGCCGGAGAACGCTATTTAAACGTGCCGATCATCGCACTAACCGCCAATGCCATGAAAGGTGACAAAGAGCGCTGCGTTAACGCCGGAATGGACGATTATCTAAGTAAACCTTTTGATGCTATTGACCTCATCGACAAAGTTGAGCATTGGGCAAGCATTGAAAGAAATAGTGAAGAAAGCGCCGTTCATTAATCTATTGAAGTGGAACATCTTGAGTGAACGCCTTAGCGAGACTAGCCCAACACATCAAAAAAGTTGTTTCGTTTATCTTATTGATTAACGTTTCGCTTTTTGGCGGTGGCGCGACTGCAGATGAAGTACTGCGATATAATCTTGGAACGTCAGGCAGCTCTATCCCGTACGAAAATGCTGTCGACGAAGATAGGGCCGGTATTCTAGTTGAAATCCTTCCCCTTATTATGAATAGAGCAGGTATTAAGACAGAAAAAGTCATGCTCTCTACCAAACGTGCCATGCTTGCATTTAAAACAGGCGCTCTTGATTTCGACTTTTTCAGTCCAAGCTGGCTGTCTAAAGATGAGCCCGCGGGCGACTTCACTTTCTCAGATCCCATTATAGACATCACAGAATACTTTATTACTCTGCCTGAAAACCATAGCCGATACCAAACCGTCGCCTCTATCTACGGTGAAACCGTAGGGATGATCTCCGGCTATGTGTATTTTGATTCTGATAAGTTCGTCAGAATGGACTTTCAAGCCGAGAGTAACCTTATCTTAGCCCTTGGCATGAAACGGATAGATGTCATCATAATGGAGGAAGCAGCGGCGCGTTACTGGTCTTCAATGCACAACGTAAAAATAGCGCTGGGCCCCATCCATACGGCAGGCCAAATGGCGTTGCGTGTTCACAATCGACATAAAGATAAGCTCCCCGCCATTAACCGCGCCATTGCTGAATTAAAACAAACGGGTCAAATTGATAGAATACTTAACAAGTATTCTGACTTTTCATTATAAGCCACACGCGGTTTCAACATTACGCCGTTGCTTTTTTGCCATAGCGCTTTAAAGCAAATGGAAATTTTATCGATTGGATTAAAAGGCAAAGACACACCAGCGTCATGCCAACCCATCCCACCGGCTTGAATACTTCACCAATCAGAAAAATAGCGAAAAGTGTCGCAACCAGTGGCTCAATTAACGTAATAAGCGTAGCTTTACTCGCTTCGGTGGTGCGAAGACCATAGCCAAATAGCAAATAACCAAGAAACATTGGCACCACAGCCATATAGAGTGAAACGCTAATGTGGATAGTGTTAGTAAACAAGTTTTGACCGGTAAACCAGAGGGAAGGCAACAGAGCAACGGCAGCGCAACCGAAAAGTCCGGCCATGGCAGATTTTGAATTTGCGCCAGCGTCAATGTGTTGCTTCGCAGCCCATGAGTACCCAGCGTAAGTTAAACCTGCAATTAAACCCAATAGAACGCCGAACACCTGATCATCTTTAGATGCTGACAACGCCATTGCGTCGTGTGCCTTACCCATGGCTAACATGCCAATCCCAAACGCACCAAACACAAAACTAATAAACCATTTTAAAGACACGGGCTTTTTACTTAAAAAGTACTCTAAAAGCGCAGCGAATAGTGGTGCACTGGCGATAGAAACCACGGTGCCTATGGCAACGCCTGACAAACGCATTGAGCTGTAAAAGGCCAGCGGATAAATTGCAACACATGCACTGCCAAACAGAAAGGTCAGTGGTATAGAAAAAAGAATAGGTGCATCCTTTACCAGTGATTTTCGGGCACTAACACAAAGCAATACACCACCTATACCCATTGCAAAGGCACCGATTGCCAGAGGACTGATTTCTGGAGCGAACTGAGCGGCAGTGCCTGTTGTCCCCCACAGAAAGCTTGCGATAACAATTGCTAATATCCCTTTTACTACATCGCTTGTATTCACTGCTTTCTCCACTCTATTACTCACCTTTTTAGCTTTAACTGTTGAACAATGCTTTCATGTTGTACTTTCTAATTAACCCATCAGCTTTTATTGTGACGCTGATATAAACCGCTTGCTGCCGCTTGCTTTTATCGCCCAGTCATTTTTGCTCTTAGGGTCAACACCTCTCTCATAAAGATGATACTTAGATTATTGCTTTTGTAATTAGCCAGATAGACGCTTCTTTTGACCTTTTAGACGCACATTCCCCACACATTTACAATTAACACTAAATTAACAAGAAAAACGTACCGCATTAGATACAACAAAAAATGAAATATTTGTTTCGCAAGTTATGGAAATAACCCAACTTTTTTGCCACATTACGCCCTTACCTGATAACAAAATAGAAACAACCAACCTGGATGGACTTATGTTTAAAATAGAAAAATCGTCGTTTAGACGAAGCACACTTAGCGTTGCGGTTATGGGGCTGCTTAGCTCCGGTGCAATGGCGCAGGACACACAACAAAAGGATGACGATGACTTTGAGCAGATCATAGTAACTGCAACAAAGCGTGCAGAATCCATTGAAGACATTCCTTTTTCAATCAACGCACAAACGCAGCGAGACTTTGAACGCAGCGGTGCAGGAAACTTAGAAGACGTCGCAAGAAACGTGGCGAGCGTATCAATTCAGAACTTAGGACCAGGCCAAAGCCAAGTATCTATGCGTGGCGTTTCAGCGGGTCAAATTGTACGAGACCAACCAGGCGTTAAGGAGCAGGTCGGCGTATACCTCGATGAAAGCGTGATCTCGCTGTCTTTATTTACTCCAGATCTCGACCTTTTCGACCTTAACCGCATTGAAACCCTGCGCGGTCCGCAAGGTACGCTTTTTGGATCTGGCTCTATCGGCGGAACCCTTCGCTACATCACCAATCAGCCCGAGTTAGATACCTTTGAAGGTAAGTTTGAAGCTAATCTTAATAGTGTGACAGACGGTGGCGTGGGCGGTCACGTTAAGGGCATGGTAAATGTACCTATTTCCGACACCATTGCCATGCGCGCGGTGGTATACCGCACTGATTACGCAGGCTTTATAGATGCGTTAGGTGAAAACGGCGCGTTTAGCGAAGACGTTAACGACGGCGATAGAACTGGCGGACGCGTAGCTTTCATTATCGCACCCAACGATAAGCTCACGATTACACCACGACTTATCTTCCAAGAATTGGAAATGAACGGGTTTAACAGACAGGAAGTGTATAATGTGTTTGCTAACCCTTACACAACGACCCGCCCAGCTATTCAATTGGGTGAACGAGAACAGTACCTGCTGCTTGAAGAAGGCTTCTCTGACGATACCTTGATTGCTGACGTAACTGCTGAATATCAAGCCGACGTTGCTGATTTTACCTTTGTTTATAGCTATACCGACCGCGATATTCTTGTAAGTCGTGATGCCAGCGCGCTTTCGGGCTCAGTAAGTATCGACTTAGGTTTTCCTGATGAAGCCGTACTATTACCGTCGAACTTATTAGACAGAACGGAAGTAGAGCAAGATACCTTTGAGCTTCGCGCCGCATCCAATGGCGATGGCGCGCTAGACTGGCTAGTTGGCGCTTTCTACTCTTCTACAGAGCGTGTTTACGACCAATCACTCCCTACCCCTGGGTACGACGCATTTACCGACGCCACCTTAGGTGAAGGCACGTCAGCAGCGGTTGCCAATGGTTTTGAAGCTGATTCTCCCTACAACGCCTATTTACCATACGACTTGAAGCAGCTTGCTGTGTTTGGTGAAGTGAACTATCAAGTGAACGATGACTTTAAAATGACCGTGGGCTCTCGTTTTTACGATTATGAAGAAGAGCGTCAGTTTATCTCTGGGGGCTTATTTGCCAACGGCGACAACCAGACCGATTCTACAGAATCAGATGGCTTTACTTCTCGCGTTATCGGCCAGTATAGCGTAAACGAAAACGTGAACTTAAATGCTCAGGTGTCTCAAGGATTTAGACTTGGCGGTGTAAATGACCCGCTAAATAGAAGCCTGTGTACCGACCAAGATGAAGCAATCTTTGGTTCGTTCCAAGACTATGACGATGAAAAGCTCACCAACTATGAGATCGGTATGAAATCATCAGGTCGTGGATGGTCAGCTAACATCTCGGCTTTCTATAACGATATTGAAGATCTTCAGGTTACATTGGATGCTGGTTCTTGCTCGTCACGTGTATCATTTAACGTGCCGGACGCCCACACCCAAGGTATTGAATTTGAGCTTACGCGTCAGTTTACTGACCAGCTCTTTTTCTCATTAACGGGTAGTATCATTGAAGCCGAGTTCGATTCAACCGTTGTTGATGGTGATGGTGCGGTACTAGGTGGCGTAGAAGACGGTAACCGCCTAGCTTCAGTACCTGAAGAGAGCTTTGCCATCGCATTTACCTACGATTTAGCGCAGCCTTTATTCTCTTCAAACAGCACCTATTTCCAAGGCTCTTACCAGTACGTGGGAGACCGTATAACCCAGCCTAGTGACCAAGTTGCAGGCGCAGGTATATTCACTTCAGGCCTTGCCTTTGGCGGTGCCACTGGCGCAGAAACAACGGAATTAGACTTGTTGTTAGACGACTACGGCACGCTTAATATGAGCTTCGGTCTTACCTACGATGACTATGAAATATTACTGTATGCAAACAACCTGTTCGACGAAAACGCCCAGCTATCCTTTGATAGAGAACGTGGTGGACGAGCTCGACTTGGATTTACGGTAAACCAGCCACGCACCATTGGTGCGACGTTCCGCTATTTCTTTCAGTAAAGAGTGATAAATGTCTCTGCCTGAGGAAATATCCCTTCAGGTAGAGGCTTCACTTTCTTTTAGGAAAAGAGTGGAGTTGGCCGTAAGCCGGGTTCTGTCGTGGGCAACCATTCCTCTAGATCAGCAATCGCTCACTGATTCAAGCAACCTACCCGATCCCCATGCGGGCCACACGTTGAGGGATCCTATTTGGTCTTGCTCCGGGTGGAGTTTACCTTGCCACACTCTGTTACCAGAGGTGCGGTGCGCTCTTACCGCACCCTTTCACCCTTACCGGCATGTAAACATGCTTAGGCGGTCTTCTCTCTGCTGCACTTGTCGTCGGCTCACGCCGCCCAGACGTTATCTGGCACCCTGCCCTTTGGAGCCCGGACTTTCCTCCCCTTTCTTACGAAAGCGGCGATTGCCTGGCCAACTCCGCGGCGCATTCTACATGAAGTACCCTACAATAGCACCCTATTCCTGCTCGCTGTAAAAGCAGTGCTCAACGGCACTTTTATCGAGCAGTTTGGTGATAATGAAAATTTGATCGCCCATTTCTATTTTGGTACTTCCTTTAGGTATAAGGGTTTCTTCACCACGGGCAATCATCGCCACTACCGTATTATCGGGAAGAGCTAATTCGCTAATGGTTTTATGTAGTGCTGGCGATAACTTCGAAACCTCTATTTCTATAAGCTCGCGCTTGCTCTTAGCGACTTTTACAATCTCCAGCGTGCTCGATTCCTTTACTTCATCGTCCAACACTAAGCCTAACTTACGCGCCGCATAAGGTAAGGTGGAACCTTGCAACAAGGCAGAAATAAGCACGATAAAGAACACCACATTAAAAATGAGCTCGGCGTATGGCATGCCGAATATTAGCGGAAATATAGCGAGTATAATTGGCACCGAACCGCGTAAACCCACCCATGATATAAGCAGCGATGCGTTGAACGAGAATTTTGAAAGCAATAAAATAGGCATAACCACCAGCGGACGTGCAATAAAAATAAGCACAAACGCAATTAAAAGGCCTTCTTTCCAATTAACAAACAGCTCGGTGGGCGTTACCAACAAACCTAAGATAACGAACATAGCAATTTGCCCAAGCCAGGCCAGCCCATCCAGAAACACAAACGTATTACGCTGATAAGCAAAGCGGCTGTTACCCACGATAACACCCGTAATAAAGGTAGCGAGAAAGCCGCTGCCATTTAAGTTCGCAGCAAGGCCAAAAGACAATACACCAAACAACATCACAAATACCGGGTACAAACCGATGGCCATTAAGGTGACGCGTCTGAAAAGCCATACTGCAATACCGCCGATGGCAAGGCCCACTATCGCTCCCACTCCCATTTGACTGGCAAACAGCGAAAGTAAGTCAACTGGCTTAGTGGTGCTGTCTTGAATAAGCGTAATAAGGCCGATTGTGAGGAATATGGCCATTGGATCATTCGACGCACTTTCCAGCTCTAGTGTGGATTTTATTTTTGAAGGAATGCGTATACCAGCGTTGCGCAGAACAGAAAATACTGCTGCGGCGTCTGTCGACCCTACAATAGCACCAAGCAATAAGCCCTTATAAAGCGGTAAATCGAGAATAACCATAGCGGCGATACCGGTGACCACTGCCGTACCAATTACGCCAAAAGTGGCGAGCAACGCGGCGGGTTTCCACGCCTGCGCTATGGACTTTTTTGACGTTTGTAGACCGCCATCAAATAGGATGAGAATAAGCGCAAATGTACCAATGGCATGCGCAGCATCAGCATTATCGAAGAAGATTCGGCCGATACCATCTTCTCCAGCCAACATACCTACACCAAGGAATAAAACTAAAACAGGTACGCCAAAGCGCGGGGACAATTTACTGGCCAGTACGCCCAAAATGGCAAGCACTGCACTGAGTAAAATAATGTGATCAACTGCAAACATTATACGTTCCTTATTGCCCTTGATGCTCTCACGCAAATTATTCGGGTATGCGTGAGAGCATCAAGGGTTCCTGTTAATACTGCTACCTTACCGCGTTTTTGCACCAATGTATTGAGGTACAAGAGCCCGCTGAGGTATTGGGGTTAAGGAACTTGTGCCGCCTAAGGGATGTGCGACAACGAAGCCTTAATCTCTTCTGCAGTAGGCTTTAACTGCGCTTTACCTTGTTTCTCTCTTCTGCTGCCCAACAAATACAGCAGCGTAGAGGTGATAAACAAGGTCGATGACGTGCCAATCACGACAGCAAAAACCATAGGGACTGCAAAACTTTCTACGGCATCACCGCCAAAAATAGCCATTGGTAACAACGCCAACAGCGTGGTAACGGAAGTGAACACCGTGCGGCTTAGCGTGCTGTTCACGGCCTCATTAATAGTATCTGCCAATGGCTTGTTTGGGTCTAAACGCAATAATTCACGGATGCGATCAAGCACCACCACCTTATCGTTTATAGAGTAACCAATGAGCGCCAACAGTGCTGCGACAGCCGTTAAGTTAAATTCGATGCCTGTAAGCGCGAAAAAGCCTATGGTTTTGGTTAAATCGAGTATCACGGTTAGCAGCGCTGCGCTCGCAAAATGCGCTTCAAAGCGTGCCCACAGATACAACAACATGCCGCCACCTGCGATAAGCAATGCTAGAATGGATAGCTCGGCAAAGCCTCCGCTGACCTTGGGTCCAACCATATCAATTTTATCAAAACTTACCTCACTGTCGGCTTGCGAAATCGCACGCTTTAGTGCGTCAGTCTGCTTTGCGTTGCTATTTTCAAGCTCGCCACTGCTATCTAGAACAGGTGCTCGCAATAAATAGTGATGTTCACTGCCATATTCTTGAATTGCTATCTGATCAAAGCCATTGCTTTCAATCACATTCCTTAGCTCATCGGTAGTAAGGGTTGGTGCGGTCAACTCAATCATTGTGCCACCGGTAAAGTCGACACCATAATGTAAGCCAGGCTTAGCAAACAAGCCGATTGAAAGCACTGTTAGCACTACCGAAACAGCGAGTGCAATTTTACGCTTTGCCAGAAAATTAATACCGCTAAGCTTATCGCTTAACCGCAAAAGCGGTGATGAAAAGCGCAAAGGAACGCGCTGCTGCGCGCGATCTTGCGTATTCTTTTGCTTCGACTTAACCACTCTTAGCATTAACATTTTAGTTAGGGCTACAGCAGTAAATACCGAAGACACCAGACCAAGGGCAATTGTAATTGCAAACCCTTTAATAGGGCCGCTTCCAAACATAAACAACAAACTTACCGCTATTAGTGTGGTGAAGTTTGAATCCACAATAGTCGCGAACGCTTTATCAAAACCCACCTCTATTGCACTGGCTGCCGGACGACCTTTTTTACTTTCTTCACGAATACGTTCATTAATCAAAATGTTCGCGTCCACCGCCATGCCCATGGTTAGGATCAAACCTGCAATGCCCGGTAACGTCAGTGTTGCGCCAAACAGGGTTAATGCGCCAAACACCAACGCCATATTGATACAAAGAGCAAAACTTGCGATAGCGCCCCACCTGCCGTAAATCGCTACCATAAATGCCAATACCAGTAACGCGCCTGCCACGCCGCTTTCCACTCCGGTTTGAATTGCATCGCTGCCTAAATCTGGCCCCACCGTGCGTTCTTCTATAATGGTAAGTGGCACAGGTAACGCACCAGTGCGAAGCATTAATGCGGTGTTGCCCGCCTCGGGCAATGTAAAGTTACCGGTTATTTCGCCACGACCACCTGGGATCACGCTATTAATAACGGGGGCTGTAACCACTTTGTCGTCAAGGACGATAGCAAGCACACGGCCGATGTTGTCACGTGTCATAGTGGCAAACTGCTTGGCACCTGCACTGTCTAATCGGAACGTCACTACTGGCTGGCCATTTTCACTACTTAAGACACCTGCCGCATCAGTAATATGCTCACCTTCTAGCGCCACTTTTTGCTCTAAGCGATAGGTATTACCCGCCGCATCTTGCTTATTCATAACCTGCTCAGACTGGCTATTCGCGGCCCAGTGAAAAGTCATTTGTGCGGTAGTGCCCAATAATTTTTTAACTTGAGTGGGCTCAGACATACCCGGCATCTGAACTAAAATGGCGTCTTTACCTTGTAGCGTAACGCTAGGCTCAGTAAGCCCCGTTTCGTTCAAACGCTTTCGAACTACTTCAACACTTCGGCTTAACGTGTCTTTAACCAGTTGTTCGGTATATAGCTCGTTAAGCGTAAGGGTAACGGTGCTTTGCTTTATCTCTACATCAAGTGCACTTGAACCATTTGGCTGAGCGGAAATTTGATATGCGGTGTCTTTTACCTTTCTCGCATCATCTGCACTACGCAATGTAAAGACGATACTTCCAGAACGACTATCTTTATGAGTGAGTGAATGAGACGTCTTTGTATAGCGCACGTTTTGACTGCGCAATTCGCTAAGTAAGTCACTCGAAAAGCTATTGAGTTGCTTTTCAAACAAGGCGTTGGTGTCTGCGGCTAATAGCAGATGCGAACCACCTTGCAAATCTAAGCCTAAAGATAGTGTGGAAGTGGTGTACCACGTAGGTAACTGCTGTTTAATTGATTGTGGCAATATGTTGGGCGCAGCGCTCAGTAAACCGAGCATAACGATGAGCACATACACAAAGCCACGAAATGAAAATCGTGCCATTTTAGAATCCTGAATAATAATGTTTTTAAGGTCGCCAAATTTAAGAACACAACAGGTGTGCCCCCACGTTGACGCATATGAGTTGTTAAATCAGGATAGAGGGTGGTGCGCGAGGGCTTGGTTTAACCCACTTTTGTGACTGAAAAGGAACGTCTGCTGAACGTGTATTGACAGCAAAAAGGCCGGTATAAACCGAGTGCAACGAAGCAGGTATTAACCCTAAGAGATCGGCATCGGTAGGCTGCTCACTGTTGTTGTCCGTCAGCTTGCTGGCGTTAAATCGCAGAGAGTAGCTTTGCGAGTTATGAACAAACTTAGCAAGTGGTGACTGTGATGTTACCTCGGCATTACTCGCTACATCAGGTGGCTGAAACCCGGTACTAACAACCAGATACGACAATACCCACGCCATGAGGAAAGGCGCAAATGTAGAGGGGTAAAAGCGTTTAAAGGTTGTATTCACCAGAGTTCCATTCGCAGTAAGAAGCAGTGATTGTTGTCTGTAAGCAAAGTACAGTGGGGGCTAAAAAAGCAAATTCAATTGCTGTAGTAAAAAGAGCCCATGCTAAGGGCTCTTTTTACATCTCGTATTTACGAGTGACGTGCGTTTGTTTGAACGTCACATTTCTACAAGTTAAACGATTGTAATAACGTCTTCTTTCGCTAGGCGTGCTTTTGGAAGGCCGTGATTCCAATCATTCTCAGTATCAGGGTACCCCATGGCAAGTGCAACTTCGCAAACGTGACCATCCAGCTCATCTTTGAACAACTCACCAAGTAATTCAGGATCAACACCCTCCATAGGTGTAGAAGCGATCCCCAGGCGAGCCAAAGTATGTAGTACGTTACCGAGAGCTAGATAAACTTGAGCTTTGGTCCACGCCGCGTTATTGCCATTGTCATCGGTGTTCGCTTCCGCAAATGCGTAAGCGCCCATGAAGTTTTCACGCATATCTTCGGGCAAATGACCAGACGCTACTTCTGCATCGACACGCTTTACAAATTTCTCTTTCGTAAATTTAGGATCATAGGCAAACAGAATGGTATGCGATGCTTCTTTAGCGTGATGCTGATTGAACTGATGCTTATTGGCAAAGCTATCGTGTAAACGCTGCTTGGCTTCATCACTTTCAACAACCACAAATTTCCATGGCTGAGAGTTGATTGAAGACGCAGATAGTCTCAACGCCTCAAGAATTGTCGCCAGATCATCAGCTGAAATGCGTTTACTCGCATCGTACTGTTTAACCGTGTAACGCTTATTTAAATCTTCAATAATTGGATGAGACACAATTAACTCCTCAATACGTCTGCTATTTGTTGTTCACGCATGAATGACGTGGTCAACCAAAATCACACAACCCAGTTAAGCCGCTTTTTGTAAGTTAGCCATGTCAGCCTCATATTGATTTGGACTCTTGTAATCCAGAT
>NZ_JACSOE010000028.1:0-51661 GCF_014349115.1 Alteromonas sp. BZK5
TAGGATACCACCGTCCATCTGAGCAGCACCAGTGATCATGTTTTTAACGTAATCAGCGTGTCCTGGGCAGTCTACGTGTGCGTAGTGACGAGTAGGAGTATCGTATTCTACGTGTGAAGTAGAGATGGTGATACCACGTGCTTTTTCTTCAGGCGCGTTATCGATTTGATCGAAAGCCTGTGCGTTACCACCGTAAGTCTTTGAAAGAACTGTAGTGATTGCTGCAGTTAGCGTAGTTTTACCGTGGTCAACGTGGCCGATTGTACCCACGTTTACGTGGGGTTTCGTACGTTCAAACTTTTCTTTTGCCATTTTTCTCGTTTCCTAAGTTAAAAGTCCGACCCACCAATAGACCGGACCGAACCTTCATTTAGATTAAATTCTAGATTCAATAATAGCCTGCGCCACATTGTTCGGCGCCTCAGAATAATTGAAGAACTCCATTGAGTATGAAGCACGACCTTGTGTTTGTGAACGCAAGTCAGTTGCGTAGCCAAACATTTCTGAAAGCGGCACTTTAGCACGTATTATTTTAACACCTGCGACGCCATCTTCCATACCTTCGATCATGCCGCGGCGACGATTAATGTCACCAACTACATCACCCATCCAGTCTTCTGGAGTAGTCACTTCAACTTTCATTGTGGGTTCAAGTAACACCGGATTTGCTTCTGCGGCGCCTTTTTTGAAACCCATAGAGCCGGCGATCTTAAACGCCATTTCAGAAGAGTCAACATCGTGGTATGAACCGTCAAACAACGTAACCTTTACATCAAGTACTGGATACCCTGCAAGAACACCACTTCGCATCTGCTCCTGAATTCCTTTATCGACCGCTGGAATGAACTCTTTTGGTACCACACCACCGACGATTTCGTTCACAAATTCGTAGCCTGAACCTTCTTCTTGAGGCTCAATGCGCAGCCATACATGACCAAATTGGCCGCGGCCGCCTGACTGACGAACGAACTTCCCTTCAACTTCAACAGATTTACGAAGGGTTTCACGATAAGCAACCTGAGGGTTACCTACGTTACATTCAACTTTAAATTCGCGCTTCATGCGGTCGACAATGATATCAAGGTGAAGTTCACCCATACCTGAGATAATCGTCTGGCCTGTCTCGTCGTCAGTTTTCACTTTGAATGACGGATCTTCAGCTGCAAGCTTGCTTAGGGCTATGCCCATTTTCTCTTGGTCAGCTTGCGACTTAGGCTCAACCGCAATTGAAATTACCGGCTCTGGGAACTCCATACGCTCTAGCGTAATAACATGGTTAGGGTCACAAAGCGTATCACCGGTTGTTACATCTTTAAGGCCAATGGCCGCAGCGATGTCACCTGCGCGTACTTCTTTAATTTCTTCACGGTCTTTCGCGTGCATTTGCACAATACGACCAAAGCGCTCACGCTTGCCCTTAACAGGGTTGTAAACCGTATCACCCGTGTTTACTACACCAGAGTAACAACGGAAGAAGGTTAGCGTACCCACAAATGGGTCGGTCGCTATTTTAAATGCTAGCGCTGAGAACGGCTCATCGTCGCTTGAATGACGCTCTGCTTCTGTCTCGTCTTTGTCGTCAAGTACACCAGTGATGGCCTTAACTTCTGTTGGAGACGGAAGATAATGAATAACAGAGTCTAGTACTGCCTGAACACCTTTGTTTTTGAAGGCACTGCCACAGGTGGCAAGAACAATTTCGTTGTTCAGCGTACGCTGACGAAGGCCTGAACGAATTTCTTCCTCAGAAAGCTCTTCACCTTCCAAGTATTTATTCATTAGCTCATCAGATGCTTCTGCAGCCGCTTCGATCATTTCGGTACGGTACTGCTCAGCGGTATCTAAATATTCAGCCGGAATGTCTTCATAGGTAAATGTCATACCCATGTCTTCTTCATTCCAGTTGATGGCTTTCATCTTCACAAGGTCGATGACGCCATGGAAATTCTCTTCAGCGCCCATGTTGATTTGAATCGGAACACAGTTTGCGCCTAAACGCTTGCGGATTTGACCCACAACACGTTCAAAATCAGCGCCAGCCCGGTCCATCTTATTAACGAACACAAGGCGTGGCACTTGATATTTGTCAGCCTGTCGCCAGACTGTCTCTGATTGAGGTTCTACCCCAGAAGACCCACAGAAAACAACCACTGCACCGTCTAGTACACGCAATGAACGCTCTACTTCGATAGTAAAGTCAACGTGTCCAGGGGTGTCGATGATGTTGATCCTGTGTTGATCGAACTGTTGCTCCATACCAGACCAGAAACAAGTCGTTGCAGCAGACGTGATAGTAATACCACGCTCCTGCTCTTGCTCCATCCAGTCCATGGTAGCAGCACCATCGTGCACTTCACCGATTTTGTGAGACAGTCCTGTATAAAACAGAACACGCTCTGTGGTCGTGGTTTTACCCGCGTCCACGTGAGCCACAATACCAATATTGCGATAACGCTCAATCGAGGTCTTACGAGGCATAAATCTCTCTCAGTTAAATAACGTTGATTACCAACGGTAGTGAGCAAACGCTTTGTTTGCTTCGGCCATACGGTGAACGTCTTCACGTTTCTTAACCGCTGAACCTTTATTATCTGCTGCGTCTAGCATTTCAGCCGCTAGGCGTTGTGCCATAGACTTTTCGCCACGTTTACGTGCAGCTTCAACCATCCAACGCATACCTAGCGCGTTACGACGAACTGGACGTACTTCAACTGGAACCTGATAAGTAGAACCACCAACACGACGAGACTTAACCTCTACTGTTGGGCGGATGTTATCAAGCGCTTCCTCGAAGATATCTAGGTGTGCTTTGCCGGTTTTTTCAGCAACAATATCAAGCGCACCGTAAACGATTTTTTCAGCGACTGACTTTTTGCCGTCGAGCATTACGACATTCATGAATTTCGCAAGCAGTTGTGAACCAAATTTTGGCTCTGGTAGGATTTTACGTTGACCTACGACTCTTCTTCTTGGCATTTTCTATTCTCCGTATGAATTCAGGGAAAACCCAAAACTCTTAAACTTCAGTTTGGCCTTACTAACGGAGAACCGTTATGACTTAGGCTTCTTCGCGCCGTACTTAGAACGGGCTTGTTTACGATCGTTTACACCTGCGCAGTCAAGAGTACCGCGAACTGTGTGATAACGAACACCTGGTAGATCTTTAACACGACCACCACGGATAAGTACTACACTGTGCTCTTGTAGGTTGTGACCTTCACCACCGATGTATGAAGAAACTTCAAAACCGTTAGTTAGACGTACACGACATACTTTACGTAGTGCAGAGTTTGGTTTCTTAGGCGTAGTAGTATATACACGAGTACATACACCACGTCTTTGTGGACAAGCTTGTAGAGCAGCTACGTTGCTTTTTTCAACGGGCTTTCTACGCGGCTTGCGCACTAACTGGTTAACTGTTGCCATTAACTAGCTCCTGATTAAAAACTACGAAAACCCAATCACTGTGATTGGGTCCATATTAATGCGATTAATTGTTTAATCGCTCTTGTTTGTGAATATTGTGCTCGTCAACATTCACTGAGCGCTGATACAAAAAACCGCGACCGTTTATCGAGCCACTTATTGGCTATCCAAAATCGGGTCGCGGAATATTAAAGATCATCGCTCTGACTGTCAAGGTGTACAAAGGTTAAGCAGTTAATTTATCTGCAATCTGTACAACTGGACTGCCAAATTGTTAGGAGTACGTTAACGTACTCCTATGATCTTGCCTTATTCGGCAGTATCTTCGTCTGCACCAGCATTAAGCGCTTCGGTTAGTGCCTGTTCTGCTTCAGCAGCAGAAACTGACATTTCTTCGATTTGCTCTTTGCGACGTTGTGCACGGCGTTCGTGGTAAGCGAAACCTGTACCCGCTGGAATTAGTCGACCAACGATTACGTTTTCTTTCAGACCGCGTAGGTCATCTTCTTTACCTTGAACCGCAGCTTCAGTTAGAACACGTGTTGTTTCTTGGAACGATGCCGCTGAGATAAATGACTCAGTAGACAGTGACGCTTTAGTGATACCAAGCAGCTGTGTTTCGTACTGCGCTGGGATCTTGCCGTGTTTTTCAATTTCACGGTTAGCCACTTTAACGTTCGATACTTCAACCTGTTCGCCTTCAAGGAACTGCGTATCGCCTGGATTAGTGATAATGCACTTGCGTAGCATCTGACGGATAACTACTTCAATGTGCTTATCGTTAATCTTAACACCCTGTAGACGGTAAACTTCCTGAACTTCGTTCACGATGTAGTTTGCTACAGCTGAGATACCACGTAGACGTAGGATATCGTGTGGAGACTCTGGACCATCAGCGATAACTTCGCCTTTTTCCACTTTCTCACCTTCGAACACGTTAAGCTGACGCCACTTAGGAATCATCTCTTCGTACGCGTCACCCTCAGCAGGTGTAATTACAAGACGCTTCTTACCTTTGGTCTCTTTACCGAAGCCGATAGTACCTGAGATTTCTGCAAGGATAGCAGGCTCTTTAGGCTTACGTGCTTCAAATAGGTCCGCAACGCGCGGTAGACCACCCGTGATATCACGAGTCTTCGAGCTTTCCTGAGGAATACGTGCTAGCACGTCACCTTCGTTAGCTACTTTGCCTTCTTTCGCTTCGATGGTTGTGAAGCTTGGAAGACGAATTTCTTGAAGACCGAACTCGTCGCTTTCAAGAATTAGCTTAGGCTCTTTAGAGTTTACTTTCGCAAGGTCTTTAACAACGATACGGGTTAGACCAGTAAGCTCGTCTTGCTGCATTTCGGTGTTAGAGTCATCAATGTCTGCGAAGCTAATCTTAGCTGCACGTTCAGTGATGATTGGGTGACTATGCGGATCCCAGTTAGCAACAACGTCGCCAGCTGCAATAGTTGCACCGTCATCCACGCTAAGTACAGCACCGTAAGGTACTTTATAGCGCTCTTTCTCACGGCCTTGCTCGTCGATAACAGTAAGTTCTGTTGAACGAGAAACGATAACCACTTTGCCGTCAGAGTTACGTACGAATTTCGCATTGTGTAGCTTAAGGCTACCCGCCGTCTTAACTTGTACGCTGTTCTCAGCAGATGCTCTTGATGCCGCACCACCGATGTGGAACGTACGCATGGTAAGCTGTGTACCTGGCTCACCGATTGACTGTGCTGCAATAACACCAACCGATTCACCGCTGCCCACCATGTGACCACGTGCAAGGTCACGACCGTAACACTTAGCACAAACACCGAAGTCGTTGTCACAAGTGATTACCGAGCGAACCATAATTTGGTCAACTGAGTTAGCTTCAAGCATGTCTACTAACGCTTCGTCTAGAAGAACGTTACGCTCTACTAGTACTTCGTTAGTACCTGGCTTAAGTACATCTTCTGCTACCACACGACCTAGTACACGCTCGCGTAGTGGCTCAACAACGTCACCACCTTCGATTAGTGGTGTCATTTGAACACCTTCGAATGTGCCACAGTCGTCGTTAGTGATTACCAAGTCTTGTGCAACGTCTACTAGACGACGCGTTAGGTAACCCGAGTTAGCTGTCTTAAGTGCGGTATCCGCAAGACCTTTACGAGCACCGTGAGTTGAGATGAAGTACTGTAGTACGTTCAGACCTTCACGGAAGTTCGCCGTAATTGGGGTTTCGATGATTGAGCCATCTGGCTTAGCCATCAGACCACGCATACCAGCTAGCTGACGAATCTGAGCGGCACTACCACGAGCACCTGAGTCGGCCATCATGTAAACAGAGTTAAATGATGATTGCTCTTCTTCTTCGCCATCGCGGTTAATTACGATGTCAGTCTTAAGGTTATCCATCATGGCCTTAGCAACTTTTTCGTTAGCATTTGACCAGATATCGATAACTTTGTTGTAACGCTCACCCGCGGTAACAAGACCGTTTTGGAACTGTTCCTGAATTTCAATAACTTCTGCTTCCGCTGCATCGATGATGTCTTTCTTAGCAGCAGGGATAACCATATCGTCGATACCAACAGACGCACCCGCGATCATCGCGTAGTGGAAACCGGTATACATGATTTGGTCAGCAGCAATTACTGTGTCTTTCAGACCTAGCGTACGGTAACAAGCATTCAATAGTTTTGAAATTTGCTTCTTGCCCATCGCTTGGTTGATGATTTCAAACGGCAGACCCTTTGGAAGGATCAGTGAGAAAATCGCACGACCAACAGTAGTGTCAGTTAGCGTTACTTTCTCAGTTTTGTTGCCATCTTCATCGATGTCATATTCAGTAATACGTACTTTAACGCGAGAGTGAAGCTCAGCATTACCTGTACGGTATGCTTTTTCTGCTTCATTCGGGCTGGTGAATACCATGCCTTCGCCTAAGCCGTTTACTTTGTCACGCGTTAGGTAATAAAGACCCAATACAACGTCCTGTGAAGGTACGATGATTGGCTCACCATTCGCAGGTGACAGAATGTTGTTCGTTGACATCATAAGTGCACGTGCTTCTAGCTGTGCTTCGATTGTCAACGGAACGTGTACCGCCATTTGGTCACCATCGAAGTCGGCGTTGTACGCCGCACACACTAGCGGGTGAAGCTGAATCGCTTTACCTTCGATTAGAGTTGGTTCGAATGCTTGGATACCCAAACGGTGAAGTGTAGGTGCACGGTTAAGTAGTACCGGGTGTTCGCGGATAACGTCGTCTAGTACGTCCCAAACCTCTGGTGCTTCGCGCTCTACAAGCTTCTTAGCTGCTTTAATTGTTGTCGCAAGACCACGACCTTCAAGCTTACCGTAGATAAACGGCTTAAATAGCTCAAGTGCCATCTTCTTAGGAAGACCACACTGGTGAAGACGTAGCGTAGGACCAACGGTAATTACAGAACGGCCTGAGTAGTCAACACGCTTACCAAGAAGGTTTTGACGGAAACGACCTTGCTTACCTTTGATCATGTCTGCAAGCGACTTAAGTGGACGCTTGTTAGAACCGGTAATCGCACGACCACGACGTCCGTTATCTAGAAGCGCATCTACAGACTCTTGAAGCATACGCTTTTCGTTGCGTACGATGATGTCTGGAGCAGCTAGGTCTAGAAGACGCTTAAGACGGTTGTTACGGTTAATAACACGACGGTAAAGGTCGTTAAGGTCAGACGTTGCAAAACGGCCGCCATCTAGTGGTACTAGAGGACGAAGATCTGGTGGAAGTACCGGAAGTACCGTCATGATCATCCACTCTGGCTTGTTACCAGACTGTTGGAATGACTCAAGCAACTTAAGACGCTTAGTAATTTTCTTACGCTTAGTTTCAGAGTTGATTGAAGGCAGCTCTTCACGCATAGCCGCAACATCTGCGTCTACGTCTAGTGCAGTTAGAAGATCGAATACTGCCTCAGCACCCATCTTCGCTTCAAACTCATCACCGTGCTCTTCAAGTGCATCCAAGTACTCTTCTTCGTTAAGAAGTTGGCTGCGCTCAAGCGTAGTCATACCTGGCTCTGTAACCACGTATGATTCAAAGTAAAGTACACGTTCAATATCACGAAGTGTCATATCTAGCATTAGGCCGATACGAGACGGAAGTGATTTAAGGAACCAGATGTGTGCTACCGGGCTAGCTAGCTCGATGTGACCCATACGCTCACGACGTACTTTAGTCAGTGTAACTTCAACGCCACACTTCTCACAGATAACACCACGGTGCTTAAGGCGCTTATACTTACCGCAAAGACACTCGTAGTCTTTAACCGGACCAAAGATACGCGCACAGAACAGACCGTCACGCTCAGGCTTGAACGTACGGTAGTTAATTGTTTCAGGCTTTTTAACTTCACCGAATGACCATGAACGGATCATGTCAGGTGAAGACAGACCGATTCGAATATTATCGAATTCTTCAGTCTTGTTTTGTTGCTTTAGAAACTTTAATAAGTCTTTCACATTACTCTCCCAGCGGAGTCAGTCTCTAGAACCCGGCGCAAGCGCCGGGCCATCTCATAACATTACGTGGCTAACGCCGTATTACTTTTCTTCAAGCTCGATGTTGATACCCAACGAGCGAATTTCTTTAAGTAGTACGTTGAATGACTCTGGCATGCCAGGTTCCATTCTGTGGTCGCCATCGACGATGTTCTTGTACATCTTGGTACGGCCGTTAACGTCATCCGACTTAACGGTAAGCATTTCTTGAAGGGTATATGCTGCACCGTATGCTTCAAGTGCCCACACTTCCATCTCACCGAAGCGCTGACCACCGAACTGTGCTTTACCACCAAGAGGCTGCTGTGTAACAAGGCTGTAAGAACCCGTAGAACGCGCGTGCATTTTGTCGTCTACTAAGTGGTTCAGTTTCAGCATGTACATGTAACCAACCGTAACTGGACGCTCAAATTCGCGACCGGTACGACCGTCAAACAAAGCAATCTGACCGCTTTCTGGAATGTCAGCAAGCTTCAGCATTTCTTTGATTTCAGATTCACGAGCACCGTCGAATACAGGTGTTGCTACTGGAACACCCTTACGAAGGTTTTCCGCTAGACGACGAACTTCGTGGTCTGTGAAGCTATCGATGTCTACTTCTTGGTGATTCTCACCAAGCTCGTACACCTTCTTCAAGAAGTCACGTAGTTCAGCCAGCTCGCGCTGCTCTTTAATCATGCGATCAATCTTCACACCAAGACCGTGTGCAGCCATACCCAAGTGCGTTTCTAGGATCTGACCGATGTTCATACGAGACGGTACACCTAGTGGGTTAAGAACGATATCTACCGGCGTACCGTTAGCATCGTATGGCATGTCTTCTACAGGCTGGATAGTCGAGATAACACCTTTGTTACCGTGACGACCGGCCATTTTATCACCCGGTTGGATGTGACGCTTAACCGCAAGGTAAACCTTAACGATCTTAAGCACGCCAGGTGCTAGGTCATCGCCTTGAGTAATCTTGCGACGCTTACCTTCAAACTTCTTATCGAAATCAAGTTTGATTTCAGCATGCTGATCAGCGATTTGGTCTAGCTCTAGCTGTGCATCTTCACTGTTAAGTGCGATTTCAAACCACTTTTCACGCGGCAGGCTGTCAAGCTTAGCTTGGTCAACACCAGCACGTAGTAGTGCAGTTTGTGCACGTGCGAAGATACCGTCTGCAAGAATTTCGAACTCGTCAGTAAGGTCTTTCTTAACCTGACGTAACTGCATATCTTCAATTTCTAGCGCACGCTTGTCTTTCTCTACACCGTCACGGGTAAATACTTGAACGTCGATTACCGTACCGTGAACAGAGTTAGGTACACGTAGAGACGTATCTTTAACGTCAGACGCTTTCTCACCGAAGATTGCACGTAGTAGTTTTTCTTCTGGCGTAAGCTGCGTTTCACCTTTAGGCGTTACTTTACCTACAAGGATGTCACCGCCTTTCACTTCCGCACCAATGTAAACAACACCTGATTCATCAAGCTTGCTTAGTGCAGATTCACCCACGTTCGGGATATCAGAAGAAATCTCTTCTGGCCCAAGCTTAGTATCACGAGCGATACAGCTAAGCTCTTGAATGTGGATAGTAGTAAAACGGTCTTCCTGCGCTACACGCTCAGAAATAAGGATTGAATCCTCAAAGTTGTAACCATTCCACGGCATGAACGCGATACGCATGTTCTGACCAAGTGCAAGATCACCTAGGTCTGTTGAAGGACCATCAGCTAGCACGTCGCCTGCAACAATCGGGTCGCCAACACTACAAGTAGGCTTCTGATTGATACACGTGTTTTGGTTAGAACGTGTGTACTTAGTCAGGTTGTAGATATCGATACCCGCTTCACCTGGAAGCATTTCATCTTCGTCTACTTTAATAACGATACGGCTGGCATCTACGTAATCAACCACACCACCGCGCTTAGCAACTACAGTAACACCTGAGTCAACCGCGATAGTTCTTTCCATACCGGTACCAACTAGCGGCTTATCAGCGCGTAGTGTAGGTACTGCCTGACGTTGCATGTTCGCACCCATAAGTGCACGGTTCGCATCATCGTGCTCTAGGAATGGGATAATGCTTGCAGCAATTGAAACGATTTGCTGAGGTGAAACGTCCATGTACTTGATGTCTTCTTTCGGCATCAAGGTAGTTTCACCACGGTGACGACATGGAATTAGGTCGTCAACCAACTCGCCTGCTTCAGTCAACGCGATGTTTGCCTGAGCGATTGCGAATTGACCTTCTTCAATTGCAGATAAGTAATCGATTTCGTCTGTTACGACACCGTCTACAATGCGACGGAACGGCGTTTCTAGGAAACCGAAGTCATTGGTACGCGCGAAGCTTGCCAATGAGTTAATTAGACCGATGTTCGGGCCTTCCGGCGTTTCGATTGGACATAGACGACCGTAGTGAGTCGGGTGTACGTCTCGAACTTCGAAGCCTGCACGTTCACGTGTAAGACCACCCGGGCCTAATGCAGAAATACGACGCTTATGCGTTACTT
Organism: Alteromonas sp. BZK5; assembly: GCF_014349115.1. Lineage (NCBI taxonomy): Bacteria > Pseudomonadati > Pseudomonadota > Gammaproteobacteria > Alteromonadales > Alteromonadaceae > Alteromonas > Alteromonas sp. BZK5. The sequence goes on from NZ_JACSOE010000028.1 coordinate 10,449, forward strand.
CTGATAGCGGGTTGTTTTGGTCCATGAACTGAGAAAGCTGAGATGAACCGAAGAACTCTTTAACCGCAGCCGAGATAGGCTTAGCGTTAATAAGATCTTGTGGCATCACGTTGTCTAGGTCGCCTAAGCTTAGACGCTCTTTAACTGCACGCTCAACACGTACAAGACCAACGCGGAATTGGTTTTCTGCCATTTCACCTACAGAACGGATACGACGGTTACCTAGGTGATCGATGTCATCTACTTCGTCTTTACCGTCACGAATCATTATTAGCTGCTTCATTACAGAAATAATGTCTTCTTTATCTAGTGTACCAGCTCCAATAAGTTCTTCACGGCCAAGACGGCGGTTGAACTTCATGCGGCCAACAGAAGATAGGTCGTAACGTTCATCAGAGAAGAACAAGTTATCGAACAAGGTTTCAGCTGCATCTTTTGTTGGTGGCTCACCAGGACGCATCATACGGTAAATTTCAACTAGTGCTTCAAGGCGGTTAGTTGAAGAATCGATACGTAGCGTATCTGAAATGTATGAACCGTGATCTAGCTCGTTGATGTAAAGCGTTTCGAACTCTTTGATACCCGCTTGGCTAAGTGCCGCTAGGTTTTCAAGGGTTAGTTCGTCGTTCGCGCTTACAATCACTTCGCCTGTGTCTTCGTTTACATAAGTAGCTGCGTAAACACGGCCAATTAGGTAATCGGCTGGAACTTCAAGTTCTGTAAGACCGGCTTTTTCTAGTGCACGCGTGTGGCGCGCAGAAATACGACGACCCGTTTCAACAACAACGTTGCCTTCACCGTCAATGATGTCAAAAGCAGCCGTCTCACCACGTAGGCGATCTGGAACCACTTCCATCATTAGTTTGTCTTTGTCGATACGTACGCTTACTTTGTCGAAGAAAGTATCTAGGATTTCTTCAGACGTCATTTCAAGTGCGCGTAAGATAATCGTTGCAGGCAACTTACGACGACGGTCGATACGTACGAATAGGTTATCTTTCGGGTCAAACTCGAAGTCTAACCACGAACCACGGTAAGGAATTACACGTGCGTTATAAAGCACTTTACCTGACGAGTGGGTTTTACCTTTGTCGTGATCAAAGAATACACCAGGTGAACGGTGTAGCTGTGACACGATAACACGCTCTGTACCATTGATAACGAACGTACCGTTCTCAGTCATCAACGGGATCTCGCCCATGTACACTTCTTGTTCTTTAATATCTTTTACGGTACCTGGCGCAGCGTCTTTATCGAACAACACTAACCGTAGTTTTACTCTTAACGGAGCAGAGAAAGTTACGCCGCGAATTTGACATTCTTTAACGTCGAAAACGGGCTCTCCCAGGCGGTAGCTTACATACTGAAGCTCTGAACTACCTGAGTAGCTTTTAATTGGAAAAACGGAACGAAATGCTGCTTCCAAACCGTATTGAGCATCTGCATCGATCTCAATAAACTTTTTGAAAGAATCAAGCTGAATTGAAAGAAGGTATGGAATTTCCAATACCTGTGGGCGTTTGCCAAAATCCTTACGGATACGTTTCTTTTCGCTATAAGAGTAAACCATGGGTTCCTCAGCCTGCTGATTTATGACCCAACCTGCTGCAAAATGCTTTAAAACGCGTGCTATGGGCTAAAAGCTACGTTTCAAATGGCGCACTAAGCAACAAACTTCCACAACCCTTTTTCGGGCAGATACACCAGCATACAACAAAATTTAACCAATTATTAGTTAACTTGTTGGATTTTTATGCTTTTTATGGGTATTTCCGAATGGCGCTTTAAGTAGTGTAACCAAGGGTTAGATTCTACACACTATACAGCGCAAAAAGGCTGGTGGTTTAAAAAACCACCAGCCTTGCCGTCTCAGGCAATAATCTGACTATGTCAGATTACTTGATTTCTACTTCTGCACCAGCTTCTTCAAGCTCTTTCTTAAGTGCTTCAGCTTCATCTTTGCTTACGCCTTCTTTGATAGCTTTAGGAGCAGACTCAACTACTTCTTTAGCTTCTTTAAGACCTAGGCCAGTCGCGCCGCGAACTGCTTTGATAACTGCAACTTTGTTGCCACCGAATGAAGTCATTACAACGTCGAATTCAGTCTTTTCTTCTGCAGCAGCAGCGTCACCGCCAGCAGCTGGACCAGCAACAGCAACAGCAGCTGCAGCAGATACGTTGAATTTTTCTTCAGCCGCTTCGATTAGTTCAACCAGTTCCATTACTGGCATTTCAGCGATTGCGTTTAAGATATCTTCTTTAGTTAGAGCCATGTTCTCTAAACTCCTGGGTATAAAATGTTAAAAAAATCAATATGCCAAAAACGCCAATTACTTGGTGTCTTTGACCGCCGCCAATACGCGCACAAACTTGCCAGGAACTTCGTTGATTGTTTGAACGAATTTCCCAACTGGTGCTTTGAAGGTTGCAAGTAGTTTCGCAAGCGCTTCGTCGCGGGTAGGTAGTGCTGCAACTGCGTCCAATTTCTCTGGACCAAGAAGACCGCTACCAATAGATAGTGCTGTAACTTTTAGCTTATCGTTAGTCTTACCGAAGTCTTTGAAAAGACGTGCCGCACCGCCTGGTGCGTCGATAGAGAAACCATAGATAAGCGGACCAGTTAAGGCGCTGTCTAAGTCTGCAAATTGACTGTCTGCTAGAGCACGCTTTGCAAGAGTGTTACGTACAACCTTTAGGTATACGCCTTGCTCACGAGCTTTAACACGTAGGTCAGTCAGTTCTGCAACTTCCATCCCACGGTATTCAGCAACGGCTACGGATAGAGCGCGAGACGCAACTTCAGAAACTTCTGCTACGATCTCTTTTTTTGCTGCTAAACCTAGTGCCACTGAGTTCACCTCTTTGTATCTGACTTTGTTTGCGGTTACCCGCTTACGCCGTCAGGGTTCACAGATTGATACCAACCCTCATGGTTGATACCGCTCTACGGTGTTTGTTACCCCAGAGAGTCTGAGTCAAACCACCGTCTGCGCAGGTTGTTGTATTAAGCAGTGTGTTGACTGTGAAAGTTCTCTTACCTCTTTCACCACACCGCACCTGCGGTCTAGGACGGGAGCTGCTTACTAGCACTGCTAATTGTCACAGCTCCAACCCATAACCTTTAAGAGATTTCGATGAGCCTAAGCTCAGCGAAATTAAAGACCTACAGAAGCCTTATCAAGAGCAACACCAGCACCCATTGTAGTGCTTAGGCTGATCTTCTTGATGTATGTACCTTTCGCAGAAGAAGGCTTAGCTTTCTTCAATGCTTCAAGTAGCGCTTCAAGGTTTTCTTGAATTTGGTTCGCTTCGAACGCGATCTTACCGATGCTAGCGTGGATGATACCGTTCTTATCGTTACGGTAGCGTACCTGACCAGCTTTAGCATTCTTAACTGCCGTTGCAACGTCAGGCGTTACAGTGCCAGTTTTTGGGTTAGGCATAAGGCCACGTGGACCTAAGATTTGACCTAGTTGACCAACAACACGCATTGCGTCTGGGCTAGCAACTACTACGTCAAAGTTCATTTCGCCTTTCTTAACTTGCTCAGCTAGGTCATCCATACCAACGATGTCTGCACCAGCTTCTTTAGCTGCTTCAGCATTTGCACCTTGAGTGAATACTGCAACGCGAACGTCTTTACCAGTACCGTTAGGTAGTACAGTTGCACCACGAACGTTTTGGTCAGATTTCTTCGCATCGATACCAAGGTTAACAGATACGTCTACGCTTTCTGCGAACTTAGCTGTTGCTAGTTCTTTAAGAAGCGCTACTGCTTCGTTGATTTCGTACTCTTTAGTAGAGTCAACTTTGTCGCGGATTAGGCGAGCGCGTTTAGTTAATTTAGCCATTCGATTAGTCCTCTACGTTCAAGCCCATTGAGCGAGCAGAACCCGCGATAGTGCGTACCGCTGCATCTAGATCAGCTGCAGTAAGGTCTGGCTCTTTAGTTTTAGCAATCTCTTCCAACTGAGCGCGAGTAACTTTACCCACTTTTTCAGTGTTAGGACGGCCAGAACCACTCTTGATGCCCGCTGCTTTCTTAAGCAGGTAAGACGCAGGAGGAGTCTTAGTTTCGAATGTGAAAGAGCGATCTTCGTATACAGTAATTTCTACTGGTACTGGAGCGCCTTTCTCAAGGCTTTCTGTTTTCGCGTTGAAAGCCTTACAGAATTCCATGATGTTTACACCGTGTTGACCTAGTGCAGGACCAACTGGTGGACTTGGGTTAGCAGCGCCTGCTGCTACCTGAAGCTTGATAATACCGCTTACTTTTTTAGCCATTTTACATGCTCTCTTGTTTGGGTCTAACGCCTCGCAAATACAGAGATTATTTGCTCAATCGGCTTCCCGTTTCCGTTTAAAAGGGCGCGCATTATATAAGGTGATTAATTACTATGCAAGGGCTATTTAGAATAAAAAACCATCGAAAGGTCAGTATTTTTCATAGGCAAAGTGAATCAGAGTTATGTTGGCTTTACGCACACAGTGTGAAGCTCATCATTTATTTTGAAAGGATAATCAAACAATGGAAAAACCTACAGAATTAAACAATCATGAGATCTCAAATGTTTCTGGTGCACTTTGGGCCAATGCTTTAGGCGCTATAGCCGGTGGCATAGGTGGTTTCTATGGGGCAATTATTGGTGGCGGGCGTAACGCATCGTTCAGTACCATCGCTACAGGAACACTTGCCGGAATGGGTGCAGGCGCTTTAAGTCCGGTTAAAGGTTTCAGCTCTCTCGCAACATCCGTAGGTGGTGGGTTAGTTTCGGGCGCTATAGCAAATTTGGCGTCGGATCTAGAGGGTTTAGAAACAACAGATGAGTGAAGGTCAAATTTAAAATGGTAGATATCGGAACGGTGTTCATTTGGGTCATGGTAATTTGTGGAATGAACCTAATCTTAAAACGTGCGCTGGGTGTCAGATTTTGGGACTCTTTTACAAAGAGCGATAAAGTCTCTGAAAAAACCGCAACAATATTGCAGTTTATGTTTATGTTTCTTTCGCTTATTAGCTGTTATTTCTGGCTTATTTAGGTCAAGAGGATGCTACGTTGTAGTAACATGCAAATTTTTATAAATATTCACCGCTCTCCTTTTATCGTTATCTAGATACAAAAAAGCCCCGTCAAACGGGGCTTTTTAAAAATGCTATACGGTAGCTTGAATAGGCTTAGCCTTTTTCTACCTGACCAAATTCTAAGTCTACTGGAGTAGAACGACCGAAGATAAGCACCGATACTTTTACGCGGCTCTTTTCGTAGTCTACTTCTTCTACCACACCGTTGAAGTCTGCAAATGGGCCATCGATAACGCGAATAACTTCGCCTGGCTCGAACAGCGTCTTTGGTCTTGGCTTATCAACGTTTTCTTCAAGACGATTTAAGATAGCGTCAGCTTCTTTCTGCGTGATTGGCATAGGGCGATCAGATGTGCCGCCGATGAAACCAAGTACGCGAGGTACGCTTTTCACTAAGTGCCATGACTCTTCCGTCATCGCCATTTCTACCAATACATAACCTGGGTAGAACTTACGCTCAGACTTACGCTTTTGACCCGCACGCATTTCTACTACTTCTTCTGTTGGTACTAGTACCTGACCGAAGTAGTCTTCCATGTTGTGCATCTTGATGTATTCAAGCAGGGTCTTCTTAACGCGAGACTCATATTGTGAATAGGCTTGAACTACGTACCATCTTTTCTTTACTGCTTCTTCTTCAGACATACGGTTATGCTCCTATTCCTGTAATAAAGCCAACTACACGAACGATGATGCCGTCTAGTCCCCATAAAATTAGTGCCATAATTAACGTCGCTGCAAGCACGATAAGTGTAGTTTGGTTCGCCTCTTGGCGAGTTGGCCACACAACCTTGCGAACTTCTGTGCGAGACTCTTTAGCGAAGCTCAAGAAGGTGCTACCTTTGTCGGTAGTTGCCGCGATGAAACCAGCTATACCAACAACTACAACAATTGCGATGGCACGGTATAGTACCGAGATCTCACCGTACATTGTATTAGCGGTTACTAAACCGGCAAGTAGTGCAAAAACCACTACCCATTTAAACATGTCCAATGCATTGGACTGATTTTCCGTCTTTTCGCTCATGTTACGATCCTAGCACTACAGCGTCGTTGTTTTACGCATCTAAAAAATGCGCAACTTAAAAATTCTTAGTTTAAGTAAATTTGGCAGGGGTGGAGGGACTCGAACCCCCAACCATCGGTTTTGGAGACCGCTGTTCTACCAATTCGAACTACACCCCTGTGGTGTCGATAAGACAAAATTTACTTACACTGCCCTTGTGAGTTGTGCGTCTTTTCTAAGGAAAGTGCGGTATCGCAAGGGAGGGACGCGTATTATACTTAACCACTTTCAAGATACAAGCGGTTTATCCATCCCATCTGCGATTGAACGCTAATTCGCGCCTTGCCTATTCAACGCCTATAAATCCGCCCGTTTGGTGCGCCCAAAGCTTGGCATATATGCCATTGTGCGCAATAAGCTCTGTATGGGTTCCCTGCTCTACAATGTTGCCCTTATCCAGAACAAGTAACCTGTCCATTTGCGCAATGGTCGACAGTCGATGCGCAATAGCCAGCACGGTTTTGCCTTCCATCACTTTGTCCAGACACGCTTGAATAGCTGCTTCAACTTCTGAATCTAGCGCTGATGTGGCTTCGTCCAGCACTAATACAGGCGCGTCTTTCAGTAACACTCGCGCAATAGCAATGCGCTGGCGCTGACCGCCTGAAAGCTTCACGCCTCGTTCACCCACGTGAGCGTCGTACCCTGTTCTACCGTGACTATCGGTAAGCGTAAGAATAAAGTCGTGCGCTTCGGCCTGTTTGGCTGCACGGATCATATCTTCTTCTGTCGCGTCGGTTCGACCATAAAGGATGTTGTCGCGTACGGAGCGGTGCATCAGTGAAGTATCTTGTGTCACCATGCTGATTTTGGCGCGAAGGGTTTCTTGGCCTACTTCAGTAATATCTTGGCCGTCAATAACAATACGACCACTCTGGGTATCGTAAAAACGCATGAGCAAATTAACCAGTGTCGATTTACCCGCGCCAGAACGCCCCACTAAGCCCACTTTTTCTCCGGGCTTAATGGCTAAATCCAAGTTAGTGAACACATCAATAGGTTTGTTGTCTGCACCTGAATAAGAAAAATGCACATTATCGAAATTAATCCCGCCGCCATTTACCTTTAACGCATCGGCTTTTGGCTTGTCTTTTACTGCAATAGGCTGCGCTAGTGTATTCATGCCATCCTGCACCGTGCCTAAGTTTTCGAACAAACCTGATACTTCCCACATAACCCAGTGCGACATACCGTTTAGTCGCAAACACAAACTAATAGCAATGGCGATATCGCCCGGGCTCGCGATGTTTTCCATCCACAAATACACAGATAGCGCACCAATGGTGAAAATAAGAATGGCGTTAGCCATTTCCACGCAGAATTCCAACACGGTAACCAAACGCATTTGCGGGTAAACCGTCTTAAGAAAACCATCCATACTTTCTTTTGCGTAATCCGCTTCGCGGCGACTGTGTGAAAACAGCTTCACCGTTGTGATATTGGTATAGCTATCGACAATACGCCCAGTCATTAATGAGCGCGCGTCGGCTTGCTTTTGCGACACTTCTTTTAGTTTTGGTACCAGCACCTTCAAGATACCGATATACACAAAAAACCACACGATAAGCGGCATGGCTAAGCGCCAGTCAGTGCTGAAAATAAGCACTACCATAGAGATAAAATAAACACTGATGTACACCAGCAAATCGAGAACCTTGGTCACGGTTTCTCGTACCGATAGCGCTGTCTGCATCACCTTGGTAGCAACACGGCCGGCAAACTCATCGTGGAAGAAGGTTAAACTTTGGCCAAGCAAATAGCGGTGAGCCTGCCATCTAATGCGCATGGGATAATTCCCCATCAAGGACTGACGAGAAAATAGCGAGCGCAACAAGATAAACAATGGAATAAAAACGAGAACGGTTAAACCCATGCCAATGAGGGTAAATTTTTGGTCCGCTAAAAACGTGGCTCGGTTTTGATCAGAGAACCAGTCAACTAACTGCCCTAAAAAGCCAAACAACGCCACTTCTAACATGGCAACAATGGCACTTAGCACGGAAACAGTAAGGATTACGCCCCACATGCCTTTTGTGTAGTATTTACAATGCAACGATACCTGTTGGCGGTTGGGTAGGCGGCGTGTCAGGGAAAGGCTGGGTCAGCTTTTCAAAAAATGAAAACATGTAGAACTCGTTAGTTATTCAGTGACAGAGCACGTTTACGTATGCCCCAAAATGCTTAGGTCACAATTCTACACGATAACTGAAAGTGTGTTGAACTTTGCGGCGCCTTTTTACCGCAAAGCTCATTTAACATTGGTTAATATTTGGCAAAGCTTATTGCCTAATGAAAAGCTTAGTGAAGGGTTTAGTAAAGCGCTTATCAAAAACCAGTCGAAGCATGGCGAGTTATCTGCAAACCTTCACTCTGCAAAGCCCAATTTAGCCAGTATGCTTTCCACTTTTTCAGCGTGCTCAGCCTGCCACTGTTCAAGTGACATGGAGCCATCTTTCTGGGCTCGCTTTTGGGCAATGTCATAGGCTGCTAGCGCCTCATCTCTTGGAATTGCTGCAATGCCCTCTTCGTCTGCAACAATGATATCTCCGGCGTGAACCGTTACACCAGCACAGGTAATCGGCTCATTTAACGGGGCTATACACTTTTTGGCTCCTGGCTTGGGTATAACGCCCCTGGCAAATACCGGGAATTTGTTGTCACGGGTTTCAGCAAGATCGCGTATAACACCATCAATCACGAAGCCTTTAATGCCGCGAGACTGGGCTATCGCGCAGACGTTACCGCCCGCAACAGCGAATTCATCATCGGCTTCCACAACAATAATGTCACCGGGGCTTGCGCGATATATCGCCGCATGCAGCATAAGATGGTCTCCCGGCTCACACTTAACGGTAAATGCTGGACCCGCAATGCGTGGCATGCCTTCCCACAATGGTTTTATCGCATAGTGCATGAACTGCTCTCTTGGCAGCGCATCGGCGTACTCACAGGGTGATACGCTATCGAAAGGGGTATTGTGTAAGTCCATCGCCGTTCCTTGAATGTTGTAGTGTGTGAAAAAAACACTATAGCGAAATTAGCCCTACAAGTTGTTACAAGCTGTGTATTTTCACTATAAACACTTTTTCTATCCCCCCCGCCATGCTAAAAATTAGTAAAAAGCGTGCACGCAATACGCCACACCATTCTTTCGAAGGGATGCACAGGTTTCGCAACGCACTAAAAACAATAAGCGACAAGCCCAAATGTCGCCCAATAAAATGAAAAGGAAAACTCGACATGTTACGTAGCGTTTTAAGCTTAAGCGTGGCACTGGCCCTCACGGCTTGTAGCCCACAAAATTCATCCACAGAACAACAGACACAGAGCGCGGCTACCGAAGAAGCTCAGCAACAGCTTTCTTCAGGTGTCATTAAAGAAAATATGGATCTGTCTGTTGACCCAGGTGATGACTTTTTCCGCTACGTAAACGGCAAGTGGTTTGATAATTTTGAAATACCGGCAGATAAATCGAGCTACGGTTCTTTCGTGATCCTTCGCGATGAAGCACAAGATCACGTTATGGATATTATAAAATCGTCTGCCGAAGGCGACTTTAAAGCGGGCAGCGACGAGCAAAAAGTCGGTGATTTTTACCGTGCCTATATGGACATGGAAACCCGCAACGAACTTGGTACGACGCCGCTAAAGCCTGAGTTAACTAAGATTGATGCCATTGAAGACTACACCGATCTTGCTGAGTATTTCGCTTATGCAGCTCGCTATGGCTACGGTACGCCGTTCAGCCTAACTCAATACCCTGACCTTAAGTCGCCAAAAGAATATTTGATGTACACGTGGCAGTCGGGCTTAGGCCTTCCTGAGCGCGAGTACTACTTCAAGGACGACGAAACATCACAAACCATTCGCGATGCCTACGTTAAACATATTCAAACCATGTTTGAGCTGGCGGGTTTCGACGCGCCTAAAGAAAGTGCGGATATGCTGTTCGCACTTGAGACTAAAATTGCTCAGCTACATATGAAAAAAGAGCAGGCCCGTAACTTTGCTGCCAACTATAACAAACTGACAATTGAAGAACTTAAAGCGTTGATGCCTAAGTTCGACTGGGACGCTTATCTTACTGAAGCAGACATTAGCGACATTCCTTCGCTAGGCATCCTGCAAAAAGACTACATGCAAAACATTGATGGCGTTATTGCAGAAACCTCACTGGAAGATTGGAAAACGTTCCTTAAGTGGGGCTTGTTAAATGCTTCAGCCAGTCGCTTAAATGCCGAGCTTGATGAAGCAAACTTCAATTTCTACAGCAAAGTGCTTCGCGGTGTTGAAGAGCAACAGCCACAATGGCGTCGTGCAGTAAGCCTTTCAAATGCCCATGTAGGCGAGCTAATCGGTAAGGTTTATGTAAAACAGCACTTCCCGCCTGAAGCGAAAGATCGCATGATGGAAATGGTTAATAACCTGTTGTTAGCTTACAAAGAAAGTATCGAAAATCTTGATTGGATGACAGATGAAACCCGTGCACAAGCACTAGACAAGCTGTCTAAGTTTACGGTGAAAATTGGCTACCCAGACCAGTGGAGAGACTATTCAGCGCTGACAGTTAATGCCAGTGACCTGTTTGGAAACCTAAAGCGTTCTTCGGACGTGCTGTACGAAGAAATGCTTAAGAAACAAGGCGGCCCAGTGTGGACCCATGAGTGGGGCATGACACCTCAAACTGTTAATGCTTACTACAACCCACCGCTAAACGAAATTGTATTCCCTGCGGCTATCCTTCAACCTCCGTTCTTTGACATGAACGCCGAAGACGCGGTTAACTACGGTGGCATTGGCGCGGTAATTGGTCACGAAATTGGCCATGGTTTTGATGATTCAGGGTCAACCTTCGACGGTGATGGCGTTCTGCGAAACTGGTGGACTGACGAAGATCGCGGCGAGTTTGAAGCACGCACTGCGAACTTGATTGAACAGTATAACCAGTTTGAGGTTCTGCCTGACTTGCACGTAAACGGCGAATATACCCTAGGTGAAAACATCGGCGATCTTGGCGGCATCAGCATCGCACTTAAAGCTTACCACCTGTCTCTTGATGGTGAAGAAGCCCCTGAACTAGACGGTTTCACTGGCGATCAGCGTGTATTCATTGGTTACGGCCAGGTTTGGGCAAGCAAGTATCGCGAAGAAGCGTTGCGCAGCCAAGTACAAACGGATACCCATTCACCTACGAAGTTCCGCACTAACGGTGCTGTTCGCAACGTACCTGAATTCTACGAAGCGTTTAACGTGACCGAAGAAGATGCGTTGTATTTACCACCAGAAGAACGCGTGAAAATTTGGTAATTCGCGTACTCTAAAACAGTACATAGAGAGTAGCGTACATAAAATACGATAGCTAAAGCCCCATGTTTGCTTCACCAAACTGGGGCTTTTTTTGTCGTGTTGAAGTGTATGACCGAGCAGTTTCAAAAAGGCTAAATATGAATGTAAGAACAACTATTGTCTTTAGCACCTTAGCGTTGATTTACCTGGCGACGCTGCCGCTTACCCCCTACGTGGCGCAATTCTTACCCAAAGCCCTGCCTATTGTGGTATTGGCAGTTTTCGCCTATACAAAACTTAGCGCCATGCCGCGATACATGGTGTTGGCGGCGTTACTTTTTAGTCTTGCCGGAGATGTTAGTCTGGCCTTGCCCTTTGCTGATAGTTTTATTACCGGCTTGGCGTGCTTTTTTGTTGCCCATTTAACGTATGCTATGTGTTTTGCGTTGCTGCATCGCCGCCTAGTAGAAACGCCCGGCGACCATATCATTTCGCGCAAACCAAAGTGGTTCATTAGTATTATTATGGTTAGCTTTGCCGTAATGATGGCAGTGCACATTCTGCCAGCGTCGAAAGCCTTATTTTACCCTGTAGTCGCCTATATTAGCGTAATCACACTGATGGGTTTAACCGCAGTGTGGTTGGCTCAAACCAAGCTAATCGTAACCGGTGCGTTACTTTTTGTGATATCAGATGCCATTCTCGCCCAGTCGGTTTTCAAAACCCCGCTTCCACTGTCTACCTTTTGGGTAATGACAACTTACTATGGAGCCCAATATTGCTTAACCATGGGGCTTGTTGATGCGTTTTTGAGAAAAGAGAACAGGCAGGAAGAAAAGGGTCAGGCCTAGTTAGACAGCGAAGTTAAAACGTCTATCGCCAAACCGGCTTTTTCAGCTGGCACGAAAATATGGTCGTGATAATAAGCGGCCACCACGTTGGCGCTAACTCCTGCCTTACCCAGCGCAGTGGACATAGCTGCAGTCATGCCTACCGCTTCCAAACTAGAATGCACTTCACAGGTTATACAGCGGTAATAACCTTCAAATTGCAAGTTAGCTTTCTCGGCTGCGGCAACCGGAAGAATAAGCGTGGTGCCCTCGCGTTCCTGAAACATACCCTTAGCTACTGAAATTAACGCACTGGTTAAGCTATCAGCAGGCAAGGTAGTGAAAACGTAAACTTCACTACTCGCCACAGGATTCAGATTTTTCAGTAACACGCTCAAGTCAGTTTCAGCGACCACACTCACCTTCCTTTGTATAACGTCAACACATATCTATTAAAGCTTTCGGGCTCTAATACGCTTTCCTTTGATCTTTCCTTCTCTAAAGTGCGCCATGGCTTTTTTCACGCTTCGCGTTTTCACTGCGACAAAACTCATGCTGTTTTGCACTTTAATTTTGCCCAAGTCGTCGCCAGGAATGCCCGCATCTTTGGTAAGTGCACCCACCAGATCGCCTGGGCGAAGCTTTTCTTTTTTACCCGCGCTTAGTGAAATACAGGTAAATTCAGGCTGAGTAATTTTGTTTTTATGAAAACGCAGGCTTTGTGCGCCTTTAAGTGGAATATCGCTTTCTTGCAATACTTCTATTTTTCGTAAAAAGTGCTCTTCGTCATCGCTGACTAGCGTGACCGCCATGCCCTGTGCGCCTGCTCGCGCCGTGCGACCAATGCGGTGAATATGGGTTTCCGGCTCTTCACTTACTGTGTAATTAATTACGCAGGCAACATCATCAATATCCAGCCCTCGCGCAGCTACATCGGTGGCAACAAGTACTTGTAGCGCATCGCTGGCGAACTGCATTAGCACCGATGTGCGTTGATGCTGTTCCAAGTCCCCCTGAAGCCCAGCCGCACTAAAGCCATCTTCGATAAGCTCCTCAACCACTTCATTTACCTGAACCTTGCGATTACAAAATACAATAGCGTTTTTAGGTTGGTAGTGGGTAAGTACCGCTTTAAGCGCCTGAGTGCGTGTGTGCGGGAGCACGTTGTAGCCCAATTGGGTGATAGCGGGTTTACTGTCTTGAGACTCAACTTTACAGGTTACCGGGTTGTGCAGGTACTGCTTGGCTACACGCTCAATTTGTTCTGTAAAGGTTGCAGAAAACAACAGGGTTTGCACTTGTTTCGGCGTTTGACCGAAAATAATGCGTAAATCGTCTTCAAAGCCCATATCTAACATGCGGTCGGCTTCATCGAGGACACGCAACTTTACGTTACTTAGGTCAATTCGACGCTTTTCCACATGATCCATAACGCGACCCGGCGTGCCCACAATAATATGAGGGCTATGCTTCAATGACTGAATCTGCGGCCCCATAGGCTGGCCACCACATAACGTGGTTACTTTAATATTACCAATGTTCTTAGCCGCCGAACGGCACTGTTGAGCCACTTGATCAGCAAGCTCTCGGGTAGGACAAAGTATGATAGCCTGCGTGGTAAAATCATTCACTTCTACGTGCTGCAAAGCAGGAATTACAAAGCACAGCGTCTTGCCGCTGCCTGTCTGCGCTTGGCCTATCACATCTTTCCCCTGCAACGCTTCAGGGAGCGATTGTGCCTGTATAGGGGAAAGTTGGTAAATGCCTTGTGAGTCTAGCGCCTTGGTGATGGCAGGGTTTATATCTAAATGCTTAACTGTTTCAACTGTCATTAATTTGGGTTCCAAAGGTGCACTACACCATGTTCGGTATGATGAGCTATGCCGTATTCTTGAGACACCATGTCACTCCAGGAAGAAAGCTGCTCATTAAACTTGTCACTCATTTTCACACCGGCCGCCGCTAACTTTAGCTTCTCTAAAACTAAAACACAGGTGTCTTTCTTTGACAGTGCTAGGTAGGCCGTTGAAATGTCGTATTTACTCGATAGGGTTATTGTCTCACATTTAAATTGTTTTGGGTTACATCCAAAGTCAATTGCCCCCTGAGAACCGAAAATAGTATCAATTTCGTTGTTGATCAGTGCGTCCACTAATGCCTGCCACGAATCATAGGCTTTTACTTTGAAGCCATGCTCTATCGCAACGTTATAGCGATAGTCTTCCAATAAGGTACCAACCCTAAAGTTCTTTGGTACGTTGGCAAAGGATTCAAAATAGGGCTTATCGATGCCGTACAGCCCATGAAGGTTTCTTGATACCGGCGTTACCCAGTGAAACACGCTTTCTCTTTCATTCGTGCGAATTACTGAGAATACCAATACGTTAGACTTGGTCATTGCTTCCTTTGCAATACGTTCCCATGGCGCGGAAAGGATATTCTGCTTGAGCGTCATCTCATCTAATATGTCTCTGACCAAGTCTGCAGCAATGCCTTTAAGCTTTCCTCGCTCTCCCACCTCTGAAAAAAGTGGCACAATGTCGGCGATGACCCAAAGATTGTCGGTATTAGTATGCAGCTCACCCGCTAAGCTTAGTATTCCAAAAGAGAGTATTGTGGCCGGGAAAGATGTTTTCAGTTCATCCCGCATAGCGCTAGCAAGTAATGTGAAGTTGTTTGAACCTTTGTATTGAGCAATCAGCTCGCTCAACCGCTCTGCAATATCGGCAGAACCTTCACTTTTACTCAGTGCGATATAGCTCACTGCTATTGTCGTTGCCTGACAGCCCGAATTCGGCGTACATCGAACATTATTTCCACATTCAAAGGCAAATAGCGGCGTGATCCAATAATAACTATCTTCGTTATTTTCATCTCTGATCAAATTGATAAGGACGTCGGCACTATTCGATATAGTGTTAGTAGCAGGCGTTAAATCAATGCCATTTTTTGATAAGGCATTTTTAAACACCGTAAGTGAGTAAGATTGAATACTCTGCTTCTCAGAGGGAGATAGGGTACTTGGTAAATCTGGGGCGTGAGAGTAAGAGAATGCTTGTGCCCAAGTGGATGAACTCCACAGGGCACATAAACAGACAATAACAACAAAAACTACGCTTGAAATGCCTTTTCTAATTTCCACTGCAACGTCTGCCCCGCATAAAATGGAACCATATCTGTGCCATCAGCTAGGGTTACTTGTTCTGGCACCGTCCACGACTTTTTCACTAATGTCATTGTAGTCGTATTTCGTGGTAAACCATAAAAATCTGCACCGTAATGGCTAGCAAATCCTTCAAGCTTATCTATTGCGCCTAGCTGCTCGAACACTTCGGCATAAAGCTCAATTGCAGACCATGCGCTATAACAACCCGCGCAGCCGCAAGCATTTTCTTTTTTATGTCTTGCATGAGGTGCCGAGTCGGTACCTAGGAAGAATTTTTTGTTGCCGCTTGCCACCATATCGCGCAACGCTTTCTGATGCGTGTTGCGTTTTAGCACTGGCAAGCAATAGTTATGAGGGCGTACGCCGCCAACCAGTAAATCGTTGCGGTTTAACAATAAGTGCTGAGGGGTAATGGTGGCTCCAACAAATTCGCTGGCGCCCGCTACGAAGCTTGCGGCATCTGCTGTCGTAATATGCTCAAACACCACTTTCAGCTTAGGGAATGCGTCAACGATAGGCCCTAAATGGGTATCAATGAACACTTTTTCACGGTCAAAAATATCAATGTGATGTTCGGTCACTTCACCGTGTATCAACAATAGCAAACCTTGCTCTTGCATGGCTTGAAATACAGGGTATAAAGCCTGAATGCCTTTTACTGCGGCGTCTGAATTAGTAGTGGCCCCTGCAGGATATAGCTTACACGCAGTTACGCCCGCTTGTTTTGCATCGATAATGTCTTGAGGTGTAGTTTGATTAGTAAGGAATAAGGTCATTAATGGCTCAAAGCTACTGCCTTTAGGTCGCGCAGCCTCAATTCGCCCTTTGTACGCCATGGCCATTTCAGCATTAACCACCGGTGGTACAAGGTTTGGCATAACAATAGCGCGCTGGAAACAACGTGCGGTTGCAGGCACTGTTTCAGCTAGCATTTCGTTATCGCGAAAGTGAAGGTGCCAATCGTCTGGCGTAGTAATGGTGAGCGTTTGCATGCCTTGTCTCTCTTAGTACTTATTCAAACAGAGGGGAAGATGCGCGCAATAATAGCACAATTCCCATTTTGCGCGCAGAACAACTCGCTCGAAAGTGGCTATGAATTCTCTTCGCCTTGCTCTACCCAAATAAGCTTGCTAACGTCGTACCCAGCCGATGTCGCTTTTTCTAGTAAACGGGTGCGAACTTCATCTGAAATAGAAGGTGTTCGCGCTAAAATCCAAAGGTAGTCTTTATCTGGGCCTGTTATCAAAGCATATTGATAACCTTCTTGATCTAGTTCCATAATTACATAGCTGGCGTAAAATGGGCCAAAGAACGATACCTTCAGATGCCCTGTCGTTTCAGACTCTACAAAATACGCTTTGCCCTCGGCTTCATCCCATACATTTTCTTCTACTGAAAAACCGCGATTAATTACCTTAACCCCTCCGTCATCGCGCATGCTATAGGTTGCCGTAACTTCGCTTAATCCTTCTTCGAAGCTATGGTCAAAGCGCGCTATTTCATACCACTTCCCTAAATAACGAGGAAGCTCAAAGCCTTCAACCGGCACTACCTTGTCAGGTACGCCAGTACAGCCAGACAAGCCCACACACACCATACCCGCCATAAACATTGAAACTAACTGCTTAAACATATGCCCTCTTTTCCTTGAACTTAGCTTTTAAAAAGCCCACTGATTAATTTAAATACACGCCTACATCGCAAAAATGATCTTTATCGGTGCTGCAACACCATAAACCTTCAAGCTAGGCTAACGGTCGACAGTAAAAATACGCTCGCCTAATCAGACTTTTCTTATCGCTTGGACCATATTACAGTGCTTTTAAAATAAGCCTTGAGCTAATACAGGCCCTGCCCACTCGATATTCTCAAACAGGAAGAAAATGACATGAATGCACACTTTCCACACGCAAGCCGCTTAATATATGGATGCATGGGCTTAGGTGGCGGTTGGAACGACAAACCGGCAACCAAAGCCGATATAAGCCAAGCAAGAAGCATCATTGATACTGTGCTGAGTTTAGATATTAATGTGTTTGATCATGCTGATATTTATACGTTCGGCAAAGCCGAAACGGTTTTTGGTGAAGCGCTCAAGCAAGCGCCCGAATTAAAAGACAAAATGATTATCCAATCTAAATGTGCAATACGATTTGAAGATGATTTAGGACCAAAGCGTTACGACTTTTCAGCAAATCACATTCACACGTCGGTTGAAGGCATTCTCTCTAGATTAGGAATAGAACAGCTTGATATACTGCTGCTGCACCGTCCAGATCCACTTATGGAGCTAGACGAAGTCGCCGGTACACTGACGCTGCTTCAGCAGCAAGGTAAAATAAAGCATGTTGGCGTTTCAAACATGCATGGTCACCAAATTAATTACCTGCAGTCTGCACTTTCCACACCTATCATTGCCAACCAACTTGAAATGAGTCTTGGCTTTAGAGACTGGTTAGAAGACGGTATTACTACCAACAGTGCTGCTAATCGCGATACAGGTTATGCGCCCGGCACACTTGAATACTGTATGATGAACAACGTGCAACTTCAGGCATGGGGAAACTTGGCACAAGGTAGATACACAGGTGCAAAAGTTGAAAATAGTAATGACCGTGCAACAGCAGACTTAGTGACTCAACTTGCAGGTGAATATCAAACTACGCCTGAAGCGATTGTTTTGGGCTGGTTGATGCGACATCCTGCCAACATTGCGCCCGTTTTGGGCAGTACCAATATTGACAGAATTAAAGCAAGCCAAAAGGCTGAAGATGTTCATTTAAGTCGAGAGCACTGGTACAAGTTATTTGAGGCTGCTCGCGGTCAAGAGATGCCGTAAGCATAAATATTAAGGAAATTAAGATGCTGAAAGGCTTTCACCACGTTGCTATCATTTGTAGTGACTACCCTCGCTCAAAGACGTTTTACACGGACGTGTTGGGCTTCTCGATTATTGATGAAAACTACCGTGAAGCCAGAGACTCTTACAAATGTGACCTCGCGTTACCTGATGGCAGTCAGATTGAGCTTTTTTCGTTTCCGGGGGCACCGCAAAGACCGTCGTGCCCAGAAGCGCAAGGACTTAGGCACTTAGCGTTCAAGGTGGACAACCTTGATGAAATGATTAACCACCTAACGAATAAGCGAGTTGAATGCGAGCCAGTGAGAACCGATGAATACACCGGCAAACGCTTTACATTTTTCCAAGATCCTGACGGTTTACCTCTAGAGCTATACGAAATCTAAAAATCGCGTAGCCGTAATAGAAAAATGCCGAATAAGGGGTCTCTTATTCGGCATTTTTATCAATAGCGATACAAACTTTTATTGGTCGAGCATCCTGACTTCCCGCTGCGGGAATGGTATTTCAATATCATGCTGCTGAAGAGCATTAAAAATGGCTTGGTTTAGTGCATAGCGCACTTCGAAATGCCTTACAGCTGGCGCCCAAACCCGAATACCAAAGTTAATACTGCTGTCGCCAAAATTATCTACACCAATGGCGGGGGACTTTTCTTCGCTGACTCCATCTACCGTTTCAACAGCCTTGCGAATCACATCGATTACCTCATCGACCTTACTGGAATAGGCAACGCCAATTTCAAGTTCAATCAACATGTTCTCTGCAGAATTATGCAAGATTTCACCGACTATCAGTTTGTTGGGTATTTGGATGTGAACATTGTCTTCGTCAATAAGAATGGTATAGGGCAACATGACTTGATCGACCACCCCTGCAACACCACGCACGCGGATAGTGTCGCCAACAACGAAAGGACGGGTAATAATTATGGTAAAGCCAGCGGCATAATTGGCCAACATACCTTGAATAGCTAAACCTGCACCTAAACCTACAGCACCTACGGCGGCTATAAGTGGGGTTACGCTAATGCCCACATTACCTAATGCTATAATTATTACGATACCCAATACCACTAGCTTGCTGGCACCGCCGGTAAAGCGGCTCAGCGTAATATCGATATTTCTGCTGACCATCAGGTTTTCAACCATGTGGCCTATTTTATTGGCCACCCACCAGCCAAGCAGAAAAATAATGATGGCGCCTACAATTTGGAAACTGTAGGTCACTGCAAATTCTACAAGAGTGTCGTAAAGGGCTTGCGCTTGTTTTAACTCATCCATGGAACGTGATTAGACTAGAAACTGATAGGAATAACCGAAGCTTAAACAACAACGTGAGGAAAAACCAGTGCCGAGAGCAAGCCCGGCACGTTACGGTTTTAAGGAATAAAGAGCGAGCATTGCATTTAGTTGGCGTATTCGCTTGCCTCAATTTCCGCTAAACGTTCTTTGGTAGGGTTCTTAATGTAGTTATACACCAAGCCAACAAAGAGCACGGCAGCAAAACCCGTGGCTACCATAAAGCCATACTTGGCGTCGCCACCGTTGGCGTCGCTCACCAGGCCCATGATGAAAGGCCCTGCAGCCGCACCTGCTGCGGTGAAGAACAAGATTACTCCGGCTACGCTTCCGTGTTGATGTTTTGGGAAACAGCTTATGCCTTTTGAGTTAAAGGTAGGATAAATTACTGACATAAAAATGCCCGTTAGCGGGAATAGAAACAACGCAAGTTGTTTTCCGCCCCACAGACCAAGACCGAAACACAGTACAATAGCACCAGTGAACACCATAAGAACCAATGCCCAGTTGAAGTGAGACATCATCCAGATGCCTACGAAACGCCCTGCAGCACGAAGGATAAAGAATGCCGTTACCGAGTATATTGCAAGGGTCTGAGAGAAGCCTTCAGTATAACAATCATAGGTCGCTTTAAGCGTAGTCGCGTCGCACACTAAATAACTCGGCATCCACACATAAATGGCGCTTTCTGCGGCGACATATAAAAACGCGCCTACTGAAAATCCTAAAGCATAGGGGTTTTTCACTAAACTTAAGCTCTGCGCTATCGATACTTTCTTTTCACCTGAGGCTGTTTCGCGAGTGTAAGCGGGGTATTTCACCAGCAAAGCACCGATTATAAGTAGCGTACAAACACCACCGGCGATTACATAAAGCCACTGCCATGCAACGCCTTGATGAATGAGATAAGCGACAATAAGAGGCCCGATAATTGCGCCAACGCCAAAGAAGGCTTCTGCCCCATTCATAGTAGCTGTGTGCTGTTTGGTCGATGTTGAAATATCACCGATGAGCGCCAGCGCACCTGTTTTAAAGATGCCCACGGCAACGCCAGATAAGCTCATTAAACTAACAATCAACACAAAGTCGTTAGCAATTAAGAAGCTGTAGCATGCAAGGCCAAACAACGCTAAACCAATGATAATGGTAGGCTTGCGGCCTAACTTATCAGCCAAAAAACCTAGGAAAAGACCCGATAAGGCAATACCTAACATAGGGAGTGAATGCATTAAGCTTGCTTGAGCATTGGTGACAGAGAACGCCACTTTCACTTCTTTGATTATCTCGCCTACCGAGTCTGACGTCATCGCAAACATCATAAACATTAGGTAGGTTAGCCATCTGATAATTCTGCTACTAGGATCATGATTGGGCATAGTCTGTCTCACAAGCACGGTATGAAAGGCCTTGTTCAGCCCTTCTAAACTTCACAAAAACACGTTGATCATTGCACGCATTCAGTAGGTCAAAAATAACGATGTAATAAACTTGATAAATGAGCTTAATCGTTTAAGATAAAAGTTAACAGAATTTAAAAAGCCTGTAAACCTGTTAATTAGGATAGGTTGTATGACGCACCTAAGCGTCGCACTTTGGAGTTTTCTATGAGCTATGCTGCTGACAGTGGTGTATGTTTAGACCG
Source organism: Alteromonas sp. BZK5 (assembly GCF_014349115.1). Lineage (NCBI taxonomy): Bacteria > Pseudomonadati > Pseudomonadota > Gammaproteobacteria > Alteromonadales > Alteromonadaceae > Alteromonas > Alteromonas sp. BZK5. The sequence goes on from NZ_JACSOE010000028.1 coordinate 31,683, forward strand.
AATCTTGGCATCAACCGATTTATCTGGTCTAAGTAAGAAAGATGCAACAACTTTTACGCGTCGCTTGAAGGAACATTTTCCTCGTCTTTTTGACAAATATACCTACGTTTATGGGCACCAGTATGACTGCTACTTTCATTTACAAAAACTGGTTGAAATATTAAGAGACGGGTTAAAAAGCCGTAAACCAGCCCTCAAAAAGCTTGATAATGAAAGGTTAAAAAACCCGCTTTGGTATCGCGATGAACAGCAAGTCGGCATGGCCTGTTATGTTGACCTGATGGGCCCCACTCTGAATGACTTGCATGACAAAATTCCCTACTTTAAGTCTTTAGGCGTTACCTATGTGCACTTAATGCCTTTATACGATGCGCCCAAAGGGGATAGCGATGGAGGATATGCTGTGTCGGATTATCGCAAGGTTAATCCAACGCTAGGCACAGTGAAAGACCTGGAAAAGCTTGCTTCAGCACTTCAGAAAGAGGGAATAAATCTTGTTCTCGACTTTGTGTTCAATCATACCTCTGACGAGCACGCTTGGGCGAAAGCTGCACTGGCAGGTGAGAAGCAGTTTCAAGGCTACTACTACCTTTTCGATGACAGAACCATTCCCGATCAGTACGAACATACTTTAAGAGAAATATTTCCCCAGGTAAGAAGAGGTAGCTTTACCTTTAATGAACAGATAGAAAAATGGGTATGGACGACATTTAACAGCTTTCAATGGGATTTAAACTACAGTAATCCTGAGGTGTTTAACGCTATCACGTCTGAAATGTTGTTTCTGGCCAATATAGGTAGCGCTGCACTGCGTTTAGATGCGTTGGCCTTTATTTGGAAAGAGCTAGGTACTAACTGCGAAAATCAGGAAAAGGCCCACGTACTTATACAAGCGTTCAACTGTTGCTTACAAATTGTAGCGCCTGCCGTGGTCTTTAAGTCAGAAGCCATCGTGCACCCTGACGAAGTACTTAAGTACATCGAAAAAGATGAGTGTCAGCTATCCTACAACCCTTTGCTAATGGCACTGCTATGGAATTCGTTAGCCACGCGTAAAACCCGTTTGCTTACGCGCTCAATGAAAAAGAGCTTCTCTATTTCTGAGAACTGCACATGGGTGAACTACGTGCGATGCCACGACGATATCGGATGGACCTTCGACGACGCGGTAGCCAACGAACTGGGTATTAACGCATTCGATCACCGCCATTTTCTTAATCAATTTTATACCGGTCGTTTTGAAGGAAGTTTTGCCAACGGCGTGCCGTTTGCTGAAAACCCTTCTAACGGCGATTGTCGTGTGTGTGGTTCACTAGCCTCTTTATGTGGGCTAGAAGGCGCGCTTAAATCCAACGATTCAAAAGGCATTGATGACGCTGTGAAACGAATGATGCTGCTTTACGGTATCACCTTTAGCATTGGAGGTATTCCGCTACTTTACTCTAGTGATGAAGTAGGCAAGCTTAATGACTACAGCTATCGATTTGATGACACCAAAAAGCACGACGACAGATGGGTAAACCGAATTGCTGTTACCCGCGCAGATACGGAATTGGCGCTAGGAAACACGTCGCCTGCCAACCCTACAGAGACTGCGAGCCTTCGCGTGTTTAACGGATTGCGCAAAATGATAGCAATTAGAAAGCAGAATGCGATTTTCGGGCAGTCTAGCACCCAAATTTTAGATGCCGATAACCATCATTGCTTTGCTTTTCTTCGGGAAAATACACAGGGTCACAAGCTGCTTGTGATATGTAACTTCAGTGAGCACCCTCAGACCATTCAGCGTAGCCTTTTGGCAACACTAAAGGGCGCATCAGGCCGAGATTTGCTAACTGATGAAACTGTCGAAATGAATGCTTCACCACTATTGCTTGAGCCTTTTCAACAAATGTGGCTTCTTACTGATTAGAGCTCGAGCTTTCGCCATATCTTGCTAATCGCTGTTTGAAAAGTGGTTAGCAAGTTATCCGCAGCTTAGTCGCCAAATTAATTATCTTTACTGCCAGTGACTTATCGAATAAGTCATTTTTTCACAGGCACGCCAATAAATACCCACTATACTTTTTATAGTGAATAGATAGTTCACATAGCTTCCGAAGGACTTTGGTAGCCTAGCCTGTGTTTGACTGGCTCTCAAACTGATTGACGCGGAAGTAGCACTCTTCTTGTTGTGTGTGGTTTGTTTCTTGCTTCACGCAGAGGTATTACACAGCGGGATTCGACTTATGTCATATGGATATGTTTAACATGGTAACGGATAAAACGATGCAAAGTGATAGTGCTTTGGAATACATGTGCCCGTATTGCGGCGCAATAAATGACTTCCAGCTAGAAACAGTTCGCGACATGTATCACGAACAGCATGAATCTTGTGGGTGCTGTAACAAAGTACTCAGTTTAACGGCGGCCAATGGTATTGGTGGCCGTATCAATTTGATTGTCGATTCACTGGATGCAGAGCTTGTTATCAAATAAAGCGCGTTGGAAAGCGTAGCAAAATGTTAGCAAACAAAAAGCCGCTTCATGAGCGGCTTTTAAAGTTCTTGAATAAAGTTCCGAAACAGGAATTTCAACAAGCATCAACTACCGAAAGAACTCTCGTTTCAATTCATTATCAGTAAGGAAACGGCCGCCGAGCGCAGACGTTTTCGTATATGAATTAGTATCACGGATCCCTCTCGCCTTAACGCAATAGTGCGTAGCGTTAATGCTCACCGCTACGTCTTCAGTATTGGTCAGCGTCTGCAACGCAACTAACACTTGTTGAGTTAAACGCTCTTGTACCTGTGGACGTTGAGCAAAGAAACCCACAAGACGGTTAATCTTTGAAAGGCCGATTACTGTATCTTTTGGAATATAAGAAACGGTTGCCGTGCCATCAATAGTAACAAAGTGGTGTTCGCAGGTGCTGGTCAGGCTTATATCAGATACCTGTACAGGCTGGTCAATCTGCATCTTGTTTTCAATGGCAGTAATCTTAGGAAATTTGCGGTAGTCCAATCCACCGAAGATCTCATTAACATACATTTTAGCGATTCGCGTGGGCGTATCACACAAACTGTCGTCAGTTAAATCAAGGCCAAGCGTGTCCATTACGTCACGCATAGCACTTTCAATTCGTTTGCGCTTTTGCTCGTCAGTAAGACCATTAGCCACCATAGGTGTTTCTAAACCTTTGGCTTCTAATGCTTCTCGTACACGTTGTGCTGGCTCTGAAATAGAGGGGTCTAGTGCGTCGCGCACAATTACCGCTTCTTTTACTAACATTACTTTATCCGTAGTTACTTCTTTTTTGATCTTGTACGAGCATGAGTTCGTTACAGATCGATTACTTGGCAACATGACTTTTATTTAATGTCATTGCTACCGACTGTGCATTTGGCACAGAATAATAAAACCGTTACCTTTTACGAAAGAAGGACATCATCTTGAATTCACCTGTGTTAATTACAGGCGCAAGCCAACGTTTAGGCTTAGCTATGGCCAATAGTTTACTTGACCAGGGCCACCACGTTGTCGTGACTTATCGAACACTTCGTCCAAGTATTTCAATGCTTGAGGATAAAGGTGCTACAGTCTTACAGGCGGATTTTAGCACTGAGGCGGCTATTGATCGAGCAATTGATGAGATTAAGGCAATCAGTAAAACCTATCGAGCGGTGATCCACAACGCGTCAGATTGGGCGCAAGAAAAAGATAACCATGACAAGCATAGCTTGATTGAACGAATGATGTTGGTCCATGCTGTTGCCCCTTACCGCATAAACTTGGCACTTGAAAAGGCTCTTTGTGATTGCGACGTTCAGTCTGACATTATTCATATGACTGACTACGTTCAAGAAACAGGCAGCGAGAAACACATGGCTTATGCGGCAAGTAAGGCAGCCCTGCACAACCTGACCCTATCATTTGCTAAGAAGCTCGCACCAAAGGTAAAAGTAAATAGCATTGCCCCAGCTTTGCTTATGTTCAATGAGGGTGATGACGAAGCTTATAAGCAAAAAGCGTTAGAAAAATCACTGTTAGAGATAGTACCGGGGGCGCAAGAGGCCGTGAAAGCCGTGAACTATTTATTTGATAGTGACTACGTGACAGGGCAAACCCTTCATCTCAACGGTGGGCGGCATTTAAGATAAAGACTGCCCCTTTTTTCTGTCATTTCAGTTTTCCTTATGGCTTAAAGTAATCGTCACCGCCAATTAATTTCATCGCCATTTGCCTTGGTCTCATGCTGAGGCATGGCTATAATCCGAACCCTATTTCGTGGCTATTTGGAATTTTACTATGCACGGCAACCGTACTATGGCGCCTGAATGGCATAACATTGATGCTGTTATATTAGCGTGGCCTCATGCGCAAACCGACTGGGCTCCATGGTTAGAAGACGCGAGAGCGACGTATCTAAACGTGATTGCTGCAGTAAACCGCAACGATGCGGGTGTGATTTTATTATGTGCGCCGAGTGACGTAGACGATCTTAATTCTCGTTTACCAGAGAACGCTCGAGTGCTTATTGTTACTGCCTCATTTAACGACACATGGATGCGCGACTACGGCTTCATCACTTGTAAAGACAGTGAAGGCAATGGCTCGCCGGTAGAATTTCGCTTTAACGGTTGGGGCAATAAGTTTAACGCCGCTGAAGATAATCTGGCGAATCAGCGTTATCTTGCCAGTATGTGTAAATCTGTACTTCGCAGCAGCCCAATTGTGGCAGAAGGTGGCGCGCTGGAAATTGATGAAGACGGACACCTATTAAGTACTGCCCAGTGTTTACTTAACCCTGAGCGTAATGGTGATATGTCGCTAAGCGCTTACGAAGATGCATTTAAAGATATGCTAGGCTGCAGCAAAGTTACTATTTTGCAGCATGGTCATTTAGAAGGCGATGATACTGACGGTCACATCGACACATTAGTGCGTTTCACGCCGAACAAAGGCCTAGTGATCCAGGCGTGTAACAACCGTCCTAATGACAGTCACTTTGAAGGGTTGAAAGCGTTGTGCGACGAGTGCGCCCTTGAGCTGCCTGAGCATGAACAGTTTCATCTGCCGCTGCCTAATATTGTAAATGACGAAGGGGACCGCCTGCCGGCATCGTACGCAAATTACTTAATTTGTAACAACGCAATATTATTGCCTGTTTACGGTGAAGAGGAAGACGCAGAAGCCATTGAGACTGTACAAAGAGCACATCCCAATCATATTGTTGAACCAATCGATTGCAGTGTACTCGTAAGACAATACGGCAGCTTGCATTGCATTTCCATGCAGGTTCCCACAAATACATTAAAAGATTCGATTATCACCACCTTAAAGAAAGGAGTGTCATTACATGCGCCCAGCTAAGCTAAAAGTGGGTCTGGTACAACAGGCCGTTGCCGATAACGATAAAGCAACGAACTGGAATAAAAGTGCCGAGCAAATTGCCAAATTAGCCGCTGAAGGATGCGAGTGTATTTTGCTTCAAGAACTACACAGCACCCTGTATTTTTGCCAGCAAGAAGATACTGACGCCTTTGATTTGGCTGAACCAATTCCTGGACCTGCGACAGAATTTTTTGGTGAACTAGCCGAAAAACACAATATCGTGTTGGTGACATCTTTATTTGAAAAGCGCGGTTCAGGTTTGTATCACAACACCGCAGTCGTGTTCGACCGCAGTAAAGAAATTGCGGGCAAATATCGTAAAATGCATATTCCTGATGACCCAGGCTTTTACGAGAAGTTTTACTTCACACCGGGCGATATGGGCTTCACGCCTATTGAAACCAGCGTAGGTAAACTTGGCGTATTGGTGTGTTGGGACCAGTGGTATCCAGAAGCGGCGCGCCTAATGGCGATGGCAGGTGCGGACTTGTTGTTCTACCCTACCGCAATCGGCTGGGATTTAACTGACACAGAAGAAGAACGTACCCGTCAGCATGGTGCATGGGAAACCATTCAGCGCTCTCACGCTGTGGCAAACTCAGTACCGGTTATCGTGGCAAACCGCACTGGATTTGAAGCGTCACCTGTTGAAGGTGATCCAGGTATTCAGTTCTGGGGACAAAGCTTTGTAGCAGGCCCGCAAGGTGAGATTTTGGCCAAAGCCGAAGCTGAAGGTGAAACCACGCTAACCGTAGAGCTTGATATGGAACGTACCGAACAGGTGAAGCGCATTTGGCCTTACTTCCGCGACCGCCGCATAGACGCCTACGACGAACTAACCAAGCGCTGGCGCGATTAACCTAAATAATGGGGTCAGAGTACATTTTCCAAGACAAATCTATGTCACAAAATGTACTCTGACCCCTTTTTTAATTCTGCCGCGGTGGAAATGTACTCTGACCCCAATTTTGTGGTTACACTTTAAAAATAATGTTGTCGTAGAGCATGAATACCTGTCGTGAACGTTTAGGCAGAAGCGTTAGCATTACCTCTTCATCTATATCTAGCCCACCAGTGAACTGACCAAAGGCTGGCATCACAAATACATTTTCGTTGTTAGTAAAGCATTTGCCTGAGTATCGGCGGCGAGTAATGGTTGTGCGCTTTTTGGGGTGATAATGGCCAATAACCTGAGCACGAGTTTCACTCGTTTCTACTTCGTGTCTGAAAACCATATTATCTAGCACTATTTCAAAACACGGCGTACCCGGTATGCCGTCGGGTAAATCTGGATCATGATTACCTTCTACCCACATCCACTCGTCCACATTGCTAACTAATCTGCATAAGTGCTGACGGTCCTCAGTGGTCATGCGCGACATGCTGTGTTTGTCGTGAAAGCTGTCACCTAAGCTGATTACTCGCAGTGGCTTGTAATCTTCGATGATACTTTCTAACCGCGTTAACGTGGCAGTGGAATCTAAACTCGGCAATGGGTTCGCATAACTGCGTAAATAACTGCCTTTTTCTAAGTGCAGATCAGACACTATAAGCCAATCGCATGCGGGTAAATACGCCACACCGCGCGCATCTAGCAGCCACAAGTAGTCTGCATATTTTGTGATAGTGATGTGGCGCTGGCTTACTTTTTCGGTTAGCCACGCGTCAGTTATTGCCAAATTGCCCTCTTATTCTTTTCGTCTTTGCTTTTATCTAATATTATTCAACAGATGAGCCCGATAACAATGCGCGCACTTCATCTAACATGGTTTCAGCTTCTGCATATAAATTAGCTTGCTCAATGATAGCCTGCGCACCAGCGCCTTTCACTTGCTCACTGCGCACATCCAGTACTATAGGAATGGCCATGGGCGACGGTTTTTCAAGGTTTACCAGTGTCGTTGAATCCACGTAGCGAATAAGTAAATTAGCAAGTCGCCTTAAATCAAGTAGCTCACGCTCTGCATCGGCCCGTGCTACTTTAAGTAAGATATGGTCGCGATCGTGTTCGCGCAATGTATCGTAGATAAGGTCGGTAGAAAACGTTACTTGCTTCATGGTTTTTTGGCTGGCGTGATAGCGCTGTTCAGTGAGCCCACTCACCACCGCCACTTGCCTGAACGAGCGCTTGAGCATAGGTGCCTGTAACATCCAGTCTTCTAGCTCATCCCCTAAAATATCAGGCTGGAATAGTTGCTGCAGCTGTCCTTGGGTGATGGCGTTTACTGAAGCCACCGATAATCCGTAATCGGTCACGCTGAAGCTTAAAGGCTTAATGCCCATTTTTTCCATTCGTCGCGTTAGCAACATACCTAAGGTTTGGTTCGCTTTGCGTCCGTCAAAGGTGTAGTACAAGGTATAGTGCGCCTGTCTAAACGGAAATTGTTCTACAAGCACGTTGTCAGGACTAGGCAATTGAGAAAACGCCTGTTGAAGTTTAAGCCACTCTTGTACCTGTGCAGGCAGTGCTCTCCATGATTTCTGAGTAGCCAAAATTGCCCGTACCCCATCCGCCAAGTAAGTAGATAGCGGCATTTGACCACCCGCGTAGCTTGGTATTTTCGGCTCTTTTGCTTTTGCAGGCTTAGCGTGTAGCTGCATGTCGCGAATAGCCTCAAAACGCAATACTTCTCCTGCAAAATAGAAGGTGTCTCCGGGCGTTAACTGCTGAGCGAAATACTCTTCTACTTCACCAATTATCTTGCCCTGATTTCCTCTTCGTATACGCTTTACTTTAAGCCGCCCCGCTTCAACGATAGTGCCTATGTTTTGTCTGTGCCGTTGAATAACCCGCCGATTCGCTGGCGAGTAAGTGCCATCGTCGTTTTTCGTCAGCCGCTGATATCTTTCATACGCATTAAGCGCACTGCCCCCGTCTTGGGTAAATTGCCATAGTTTGTCGAAATCATCTCTATCGAGCCCTTGGTATGGCGTGGCGGTAAGTATCTCTTTATACAAGGTATCTGGGCTATCAGCCCTACTACACAAGCAATTCAGTATAAATTGCGGGACAATGTCCAGTGCCCCTGGCTGTGGGCTTTCCCCGTCTAGCTCCCCTTTTTCAATAGCGGTGATCGCCGCCTGACACTCCAGCGCTTCAAAACGGTTTGCCGGTACGAGCAACGCTTCACTTGGCTCGTCGAGCCTGTGGTTTGCTCGCCCTATGCGCTGCAGTAATCGGCTCACGCCTTTTGGTGCGCCAACTTGAATAACCTTATCCACGTCCCCCCAGTCAATACCTAACTCCAAGGCCGACGTACATACAATTGCCCGCAGCATGCCGCTTGCCATCATGGCTTCGGTCTTACGACGCTGCTCTTTGCTCAAGCTACCGTGATAAAGGGCAATGGGTAGCGCAGCCTTGTTTGCCTCCCACAGCATTTGAAACAACAGCTCTGACTGAGCTCGCGTATTCACAAAAACCAGTGTGGTTTTGGCGTTTTCAATGGCCTGGTAAATATCATCGATGGCGTAGCGAGCCATAAAGCCGCCAAAAGGCATGCGCGCTTTAGAGTGCAGCATTTCCACCTTAGGTTTTTCACCCGCTTTCACTTTTACAATATTAGCTACACCGTCACTGCCAGCCAGCCACGCACCTAGCGTTTCGGGAAAAGCGACGGTGGCTGATAAGCCAATACGCTTACAATGCGGTGATAGAACGCTTAACCGCGCGAGGGCGAGTGAAAGAAAGTCTCCGCGCTTGTTGGCCATTAAACTGTGTGTTTCGTCGATGATCACGCGTTTAAGCTTGCCAAAAAGCTTATCTGCATCGGCGTAGCTCAACATCAGCATGAGCGACTCTGGTGTGGTAAGCAGGATGTTTGGCGGCTTTTTCCGTTGACGCTGGCGCTTGTGTGAGGGCGTATCGCCTGTGCGTGTTTCTGCCGTTATCGGCAGCGCCATTTCTTCAATGGGCTGTAACAAATTTCGATGAATATCTTGCGTGAGTGCTTTCAGCGGCGATATGTAAAGGGTATGTAGGCCGTTGAACCCATCCTTTTCTTTTCCTTTTGTTGCCTGTTTGTTTATTGCTTTTATTTCTGCTTGTTCACTGGTTCCGGTCTTCTTAACAAGCTCCTGGTTTTCCGAAATCTCATCAAGTTCACTCGTACCGAATGCCTCAGCAAGCTCGCTCATACCAAATGTCTCTGCAAGTTCGCTCATACCAAATGTCTCTGCAAGTTCGACTAGGCTAGGTAAAAAGCCAGAGAGGGTTTTGCCAGCGCCGGTTGGCGCAATCAATAATGTACAGTCATGCTGGTCTTTCTCCACCAGCATGGTGTGTTGATAATCGCGTAGTTGCCAGCCTTTTTGTTCAAACCAATGGGCAAAGACTGAAGGAAGTGAAGTCATTGATGGTTCTTGTTAATACTTTTAGCACTTATACGGCAAAACCTTGGTTAGGTTTACTTGTCACGCCTTACGATAGATGCACAATGTAATCATCCTCAGCGCGTTTAATGTTTAGATACATTTTTCACTTCGACCTTATGCATTTTCTTAGCGTAAACTTCAGCGCAGAGTTTTTGACCTTCTTATGTTTCACGAATTAGCGATTTTCTTACAAGGACCGTACATGCGAATTCATTCAATAGACGCCGTTAGAGGTTTAGCCATTCTTGGCATCTTATTCATGAACATTACGTTTCACCAAAACGGTTACGCTAACTATGCATTTTTTGAAGAGCCGCTATTATCAGACACGGTTATTTCACTTTTTAATACGCTGTTTTTGGATGGACGATTTCGCTCTCTGTTCTGCTTGTTGTTTGGTGCAGGTCTGGCAATTCAATTTGAGGCCTGTGAAAAGCGCGGACAACATTTCCTAGATTTCTCACAAGCCAGACTCAAGTGGCTGTTTGTATTTGGGCTACTGCATGGCGTATTTATTTTCAGCGGCGACATCTTGCTTTATTACAGCCTGTGCGCATTTTTTATTTTAAAACACTTCACGCTCCCTCAAGATGAACTCAAAAAGAAAAGTATTCATTACCTTATTGTGGGAAGCGCAATTATGTTAGTTGGTGGGCTCATCATGGCGTTTGTGTTCGACATGGGGGCTGAACTGGCAACACGACCCAGTGAAACATTTAACGAAGAAGTGGCCTTGTGGCAAAGCGGCTACTTAACGCAGCTTGGTATTCAAGCATCGTTTATGCTGTCTACGGTTATTGTCGCGCCATTCACTATGCTGTGGCAGTCTATGGGGCTTATGATGTTTGGCGCTTATTTGTATAGGGCAGGCTTTTTCAATCACGGCTTCTCGTCACTGATATTTAAGAAGTTAGTATTGGTTGCTATCGTCACATCCATCATTACTGCACTTCCGCAATTTTTATTCGAACAGGTAACATTAGATGTGATCCCCATGTTCACTAGCATTCCAGCCATTTTCTGTGCTTTGGTATACGCTCACCTATTGATAAATATAAGACATACTGCGGCGTGGTGGTATCAGTCGCTTATAAACTGCGGCAAAGTTGCGTTCACCCTCTACTTAACCCAATCAATAGCACTCGCTGTACTATTTCGCATCGTCATGCCCGCTTATTTTCCAAACTTTATTTACAGCGTAACGTTGCTTGATTTGCTTCTTGTCACCATCGCCTTCACCGCAGTACAAGTTATTTTGGCGAACGGCATTACTAAGCACTTCAACCAAGGTCCCTTTGAAGCCCTATGGCGAAAAATGTATTTGCGCAGTTTTCACAAAAAGCAAAAATTGAAACAGGACGAAGTAGAGCAGCTCACCTAACGCCATATCGCTTGCATCTTGAAAATTGTGTGTATACTGAACGGTAAACGCGACCTAAATAAGCAGGCCTGCTAAGCTTTACTCAATGTTAAAGGTTAGCAGGCCAATGGCTTTTCCTTAGCCATTGAGGTAAATAGGCATGATACAAAATCGACGTCGAGTAAGGCTATTTTCAATAGTAGCGGTGATGATAATTTGGCACCTTTTCTGTCAACAAGTTTTTGGAAGTGTGTTGGACAGTGCGCAAACATCACAGCTCGCCCCTAGCAGTTACGAAGTTAAGATAGTCGAAAGTAGTGAACTCGACTATGCCTCTCATGCCTATTACTCTGCATTACTTAAATTAGCGCTCAGCAAAACAGAAGACCCTATTAAACCAACATATCTTGTAGAGAGTAGCGGCAATTTGGTTCAAGAACGCGTTCTGCGCCAACTAAACCAAGAAGGGGGAGTTGACGTGTTTTGGACAGTGACGTCAAAACTGCGTGAACAGCAAGCCATTCCGGTGCGGGTTCCTCTATTGAACGGAATCATGGGCTATCGCGTCTCTTTGATCCGCCAAAATACTCTACATGAGTTTAACAATGTTCGTAGCGCGCCTGATCTAAAGCGGTTTGTTGCAGGTCAAGGTCACGACTGGCCCGATTTTCAGATTCTAGAGCACAACGGATTTACTGCGTTAGGAACCAGTAATTACGACATTATCATTGAGCTTTTAAAGGCTGGTAGAATTGATTACTTTCCACGTGCGGCTCATGAGGCGGTGGTAGAGGCGAAATCGCTAAACGACCCAGACATTATCATAGAGCCTTCAGTTTTATTGTATTATCCGTCTTACATGTTTTTCTTCGTTTCACAATCGAAACCTGAATTAGCGCAGCGCATAGAACGGGGATTAAATATTGCTCGACAAGACGGAAGCTTCGCCGCGTTATTTGAAAAGTACATTAATTTTAAAGATATTGAAAAAGCGCTGAAGCTTTCAGAGAGAACCGTACTCAAACTTAATAATCCACACCTCTCCGAAGCGACGCTAGAGGCAACAGCATCAGAAGCCCAACAATTTGAGGTTGTACAATAGGTAGCTCGAATAGCACGTTATAGAACTACAGCATCCTTATCAGTGTTACTTCTCATCAAGGAAAGTACTCCATTGATTCAACCACACATGTGATGTGAGAGACTTTTAAAGTGCCTCTTCCGAAGCTGTATCCAAGTCCATATCTACTGCGACAAACAAAGTGCTTAAGCGCTTAGCAGTTCGCAAAAATCCTAGACGAGCGAATATCAAATGGTCGATTTTAGGCATTCACTACGTAGTAAGAGCATTATTTATTTCGTGGAAATTATGTGTAGTGCATCCATCAACGTGGCTAAAAGCTGACGACACTGGCCTGTATTGCGAGCCAGGCCAGTTTTATATTGACCCTATGAATGAAGTGTCAACCGCACTTGTTACTCACGGCCACGCCGACCATGCGCGCGCCGGCCACCACAGTGTCTATGCCAGCGCAGAAACACTGGCCATTATGAAAACCCGCTATGGCGATGATATGGCAACACACCAACACGCCATAACGCTAGGTAAGTCAGTGACATTTAATGACGTTGCGGTCACTTTTTTCCCCGCCGGGCATATTTTAGGCTCCACCCAGATTCTTATTGAATATGCAGGCTACCGCGTTGTGGTTTCTGGCGACTATAAACGCCGCCACGATCCTACCTGCCCGCCGTTTGAAGTTGTCCCTTGCGATGTATTGATTACCGAGGCCACTTTTGGCCTTCCTGTGTTTAAACATCCACCTATAGAGCACGAAATAGATAAGCTCCTTCACTCGTTACGTGTTTTTCCCGAACGATGCCACCTTGTTGGTGCGTATGCCCTAGGGAAATGCCAGAGGGTTATTTTAGCGCTACGTGAAGCGGGGTACGAAAAGCCCATCTACTTACATGGTGCGCAGCTAAAGCTATGCGATTTATATGAACAGCTTGGAATAAGTCTAGGCGCTTTAATTCCTGTATCCGACGTCGCAGATAAAAAAGCACTGGCAGGTGAGATTGTATTAGCGCCCCCCTCGGCATTGGCCGACAGGTGGTCGAGAAGCTTACCCAATGTGCGCCCTGTTATGGCGTCTGGCTGGATGCAAATTCGCGCCCGTGCGAAGCAAAGAAATGCCGAACTACCGCTTATTATTTCCGATCACTGCGATTGGCCAGAATTATTACAAACCATTGAAGAAGTGAATCCCAAAGAAGTATGGGTGACCCACGGTAGAGAGGACGCGTTAATGTATCAAGCTGAAAAAATGGGGTTCAAAGCTAGGGCATTATCGCTTGTCGGCTACGATGAAGAAGAGCAAGGAGGCGACTAATGAAAGCATTTAGTAATTTGCTTGAGCAACTTTATTACACGTCGGGAAACAAAGCCAAAGCGCAACTCATTGCTGATTACATTGCCAACACACCTGACCCTGATCGTGGCTGGGCTATAGCCGCTATGGCCGGTACGTTGCGATTCGATTTTTTTAAGCGTAACACTGTGAAAAAGCTCATTACCGAACACACTGACTCTGCGCTTTTTGCAATGAGCTACGATTATGTGGGAGAGGTTAGCGAAACCGTGGCGCATTTATGGCCTTACAGTGAACCTACGGATAATCTTCCAAGTCTTACTGAAGTCGTAGAAACCTTTGCGTCTGTGAGTAAACAGAAGGTGTCGGAAACGCTAGCCAACTACCTGACGATAATGACCCCTGCACAGCGCTGGGCTTTATTGAAACTTGGCACCCGCGGATTGCGCATAGGCGTGTCGGCTCGCTCCATTAAACAAATACTGGCCGATTATGGCAATAAAGATATCAAAGAAATTGAAACGCTGTGGCACGCGGTTACACCACCCTACACCGACATGCTTGCTTGGCTAGAAGGCAAAGCTGACAAACCTGACATTGAAAATGCAGTTACTTTCCACCCCGTGATGCTCTCCCACCCTATTGAGGACAGCGATATTGATGCTTTTACGGAAAACACGTGGCAAATTGAAAACAAGTACGACGGTATTCGCGTTCAGCTTGCTGTTAAATCGGAGCCTATTGCCAGTAAATGCGCCACAAGAAAAGACCAGAACGATAACAAAAAAGGGCAAACAATAGATGAAGAGACGCCGGATAAGGCGCTTTTCTCACGCACAGGAGATGACATTAGCCATTCTTTTCCCGATCTACTTGAAACGGTAAAAGGAAATATGGTGCTAGACGGTGAACTACTGGTTATTCATAACGTAAAAGGCGACGCTTATGACGCTATGGCTTCACAGCCGAATGTCGACACATTCAATGCACTTCAGCAACGCCTCAACAAGAAAAAGCCAAGTAAAGCACTGCAAGCGTCTTCACCTGTTGGACTTATTGTCTACGATGCCTTGGTGCTAGATGGCAAAGATTTAACTGAGAAAACGTTGAAGGAACGTCGCCAGGCGCTCCACGAATGGTTTAACCATAACAAAAGCGAGCGCTTGTTTTTATCGGAAACCCTTTCTGCGAGCTCTCCTAAAAGCCTTCGTGAACTTCATGCCCGCGTTTGTCAAAATCGCGCGGTGGAAGGGTTGATGATAAAGCGCTTAGATAGCGAGTACATCCCCGGCCGTCCCAAAGGGGAATGGTTCAAGTGGAAGCGCGACCCGCTGGTGGTTGATGCGGTAATGATGTACGCACAGCGAGGGCACGGGAAACGATCGAGCTTCTATTCCGATTACACGTTCGGTGCATGGGAAGACGACCAACTTCTGCCAATAGGAAAAGCATATTCTGGATTTACCGACGAAGAACTTAAGAAGCTAGACAACTGGGTACGGCGCAATGCAGTGGGACGCTTTGGTCCTGTGCGGGAGGTAAAGAAAGATCTGGTGTTAGAAGTGGCTTTCGACGCGGTCCATCCTTCTTCAAGACATAAATCGGGGGTAGCGCTGCGCTTTCCTCGCATTCACCGTATTCGTTGGGATAAACCAGCCGCCGAAGCTGACACTCTAACCAACGTTAAAGCGTTAATCGAAAACTAACCACGTAAAAATACTTCCTAAGTAAGAAAAAATCGCTGAAAATGAAGTTTTACAGATGACCTCGGGCGGATTGCCTGAAGAACATAAAAATAGGAAATCGCCATGCCTAAGGCTAGTGAAATCAAAAAGAATAACACCGTGGTATTTGACGGTAAGACCTGCATAGTTAGAGATATAGAGCGCTCTGTACCCCAAGGTCGTGCAGGTGGCAGCATTTATCGCATGCGCATGTATGACGTCGTCACAGGTGCTAAGTACGACGAAACATTTAAAGACTCAGACACATTAGATATGGCTGATTTAATTCGTCGTCCGGCAATGTTTTCTTATGTTGATGGTGACGAATACATTTTTATGGATAAGGAAGACTACACGCCTTATCACTTGAACAAAGAAAGTATTGAAAATGAGGCGCTATTCATTAATGAAGACACCGACGGTATTCAGGTGGTTATTGTAAGTGAAGTGCCAGTAGCGTTAGATTTGCCAATGAGCGTAGAGCTTGAAGTTGTTGAGACAGACCCATCTATTAAAGGCGCCTCTGCTACATCTCGAACCAAGCCTGCCACGCTTTCAACCGGACTGGTTGTACAGGTGCCTGAATACATCAGCACTGGCGAATGGATTAAGGTAAACACCGAGGAACGCAAGTTCCAAAGTAGAGCGGATAAGCACTAAGCAACCAATACATCAGCTGACGCCACCTTTGCCGGTGCGCAGCTATTGAAGAAAAAAGGGTTCATTTTGAACCCTTTTGTTTATCTTAAGATAATCGATACTTATTTAGCGATATTAGCCTGCGTTGGCAATGCGCTAAATGCACCATACTGCGTTACCGTGTAAGCACCACAGCGGATAGCAAATTCCGTAGCTTCGCTTACATTCTCGAAGTTCTCCGCCCATGCGTCGAAGTCATCAGCGCATTTCACTTTTGTAGATAGGAAATATAAGAAGCCACCAATAAAAGAGTCACCCGCTGCTGTCGTGTCTTTTACATCCACTTTAGGTGACGCTAACGTGCCGCTGAATGACTTGGTAATATAGTGAATGGGCTCACCACCATCAGTCACCAATACAACTTTAACGCCGCTATCAAGCCATTGCTGAACTTTTGTATCAGCATTTTCTTCGCCATATAGCTCTGCGAGTTCTTCTCGGCTAGCCTTTAAAACAGACACTTTCTTTGCAGCTTCATCTATACGTGACGGCGCATTCGCTGTGTCATCCCAAAAAGCTGGGCGATAGTTAATATCCAAACACACCATCATGCCGTTTTCCTTCGCCTTGTTCAGAATAAACTCGGTACCAGGAATAAGTTCAGGGCCTGAAATAGAACCTGAACAAAAATGAAGCACTGTAGTTTTATCACAATCTATCGTCGACAAATCTTGCTCTGAAATATGTTTATGCGCGGCATTATCAACATAAAAATCAAAAGAGCGTTCGCCGTCTGCATCCAAGTTTACAAATGCCAAAGCCGTATTACCTTCATGTGTAGTCCACACGAAGTCAGTGTTTACTTTGTAGTGCTCTAGCATTTCTTTAAGAAACGCGCCAAAAGTATCGTCACCTACTTTCGAAACCATCGCACTCTCTCCACCTAGCTGAGCTACAGCGACTGCCACATTAGCAGGTGCACCACCCGCGTAGGGCTGGAAAGGTTTCATTGCTGGTATGTTGCCATCTTTGGGCGCAGCACCTTGGCTTAACATATCAATTAGCACTTCACCTAAACATAAAATCTTCATACCAGCCTCACTTAACAGAATTTAAAAATTGCAGCCTACCTATGCACAGTTCGCGCAAGGTTAACGAATCGTTAATTAATTGGGGCATAGTATTGTCGAAAGAACCAATTAAATCAACCTAATTGATTTAAACTTTTACGCAAAAATCAACGGGTGTGATAGGGTTGACGTAGTACTGTCGAATAAAGTTTTGTCTGAACAAGTACCTACACCATTTCTTAAATTTGATACACGGCTAGGTTGTTATTACACTCTAGCTTCTTAAAACGATAGATTGTAAATACATTGAATACTGAATCGGCCTTTCAACTACCATCACAAAAAGCACCTACATTGCTTGATAGCCGCTCAGCGAATGAACGGGATATCCTTACCCTAATTCGCCAACGCTCTTCATTGCCTAAAGCTGAAATAGCACAGTTAACGGGGCTGTCTGCACAATCAGCTACCGTGATCATTAAAAAACTAGAGGCTGACGGCCTAGTAAGGCGACTAGAGCCAATCAAAGGCGGAGTAGGCCAGCCCAAGGTGCCGTTTGGTCTCAATGAAAGCGGCGCGTTTGGTATAGGGCTGAAAGTAGGTCGACGAAGTTTCGATATGACGTTACTCGACTTAAAAGGCAATGTAAGAGCAACACTTCACGAGAAGTTCGCCTACCCGACCGTAAGCAACCTGCTTACCTTTGCAAAACGTGCTTTCAATGTACTCATTAAAAATTTGGATACCGACCAACAACGCCTAATCCGAGGTTTAGGTGTTGCTATGCCCTTCGAAATTTGGAGTTGGGCAGAAGAAGCCGGAGCCCCAAAAAATGAATTGGAAGAGTGGAGAGAGTTTAATCCACAAGCGGCGTTGGAAGATTTATTATCACTGCCTGTTTTTATAAAAAATGATGCTGGAGCAGCGTGCAGCGCAGAGATGTCGTTCGGTAATTCCCAAAACTACAATAGTTTTCTTTACATCTTTGTTGGCACATTCTTAGGCGGTGGCCTGGTACTCAATAACCAGTTAGTTAATGGAAAAACAGGCAACGCTGGGGCCGTTGGCTCTTTGCCCTTTTACAATGGCAGTACACAAAGCCAGTTAATAACCCAGTCTTCACTTTATTTGCTGGAAAGAAAGCTAAACGACGCTGGGCATAACGGTCAGCATATTTATGAATCGCCATCCCACTGGTCTTGTGACACGCGCTCAATAGAAGACTGGTTGAGCGAAACCGCCAGAGGATTGGCCTTTGCGACTCAATGTGCAATGAGCTTGTTAGACCTAGACGGCGTAATCATAGATGGCGCAATTCCTGATGATGTCAAAAACGCATTGGTCGCGCATACGCAAAGCGCGATGAAGACGCTTGATATGCGAGGCCTTGCTCAGGTACACATAAGCGAAGGTCTTGTAGGCAGAAAAGCGCAATCCATTGGAAGTGCAAACCTAGCTCTTCAGGCAAATTATTACTAATCATCTAACATCTCAAAAGGTTTGGCTTTGGGCAGTATGAAAGAAGGAAAGCATGACATTTTAATTTTAGATGGCGGCATGGGGCGAGAGCTGAAAAAGACTGGTGCGCCCTTTAAGCAGCCAGAGTGGTCAGCACTGGCACTAATGCAAACACCTGAATTAGTAAGTGATGTGCACAAACGTTTTCTTGAAGCCGGTGCCTGCGTTATTACCACTAACGCCTATGCGCTTGTACCTTTTCATATTGGAGAAAATACATTTAGGGAGCAGGCTTTTACTCTGGCCCAGAGTGCGGCCGAACTCGCTCGAGGTGCAGTAGACACATTAAAGAGCGATGGTGGCAATAAGCGATTTGTCGCGGGTAGCGTACCTCCGGCTTTTGGTTCTTACCGCCCAGATTTATTTGATGCAACCCGTGTAGGCGACATTCTCACACCGCTTATTAAAGCGCAGGAGCCCTATGTTGATGTTTGGTTGATTGAAACTGCAAGCTCGGTAGAAGAAGCTGAAGCCGTGGTATCACTCATAAAACAGCACTCTTCACTGCCTATCTGGCTGTCATTCTCCGTTAGTAATCGGGAAACATCTAACGAGCCTGTGACATTGCGCTCTGGTGAGCCGCTAAGTGAGATAGCGCCAATATTGAGCGAAGTACAGAGCGTGCTTTTCAATTGTTCGCAGCCGGAAGAGATGGAAGACGCTATTTCAATAACGCGAAGTTTAAATACTTCGATTAATATTGGCGCTTATGCAAATAGCTTTTCTGAGAGAAAACGTACGCACGCGGCCAACGCGCTACTTTCCGAAATGCGTGATGACATAACCCCCGCCCGCTATGTTGAATACGTTAAAACTTGGGTGGCTGCTGGCGCAACTATCATCGGGGGCTGCTGTGGTATCGGCCCTGGACATATACAAGCTATTAGCCAAGCATATCCACACCAAGTAAGTGATAAACTATTTTAGTACTAAAGGTGAACCTTGACTGACGGGTCGCTTTCGGTTTTATCTTACGAAGTCTTTCGCTTCATAATACGCTATTTGATGGCTACTGCATGTAGAGAACATGGCTGATGTCATGGATTACCCTCACCACTATGAAGAGTCATTCGAGCTTGTCTACAAACCGAGTTTTGCGTTTGGCTGGCTTAATCGATTTGTAGACTCACTAACAACAGCTACATCAAATTAGTGCTCAGGAAATCTAGCATCCCTTTATACAGTTCCTGTCTATCGCCCTCATCATAGACACCGTGGCCTGCTTGCGAATATTGTAGGTAAACTGGCGGGTTGTTCACTTTTGCTAGCTTATCGGCTAGCGCTTCTGCATTTATTTCAGGTACACGACGGTCTTTTGAACCATGGATAAGCATTACTTTTGCCTTGATCTTGTCAGCGTGAGTAATAGGAGAAAACGCCGCTAGTTGCGCTTTATCTGTGCCAATTACTTCTTGCAAATAGGCTTTGCCTCCCCAGCTTGTAGGAATGTCACTTTCAGAATAAACATACTGCAGATCGTAGATCCCTACATAGCCAATAGTGCATCGATACAAATCTGGGTCTCTGACTGCAGCCATAAGCGCAGCAT